>DYHU01000321.1 GCA_020724025.1 Syntrophorhabdus sp.
CATTACCAAATCCCTGGATGGCCATGGTCTTGCCCTGTAGATCGATCCCAAAAACGTTTGCCGCCTCACGGGTGATATAAATGCCTCCCCTTGCCGTGGCATCCCCGCGTCCCTCCGATCCCCCGAGCGGAATGGGCTTCCCGGTGATCACCCCCGGGTGATGCTCGCCCACCATGGTTTCATACTCATCCATCATCCATGCCATGATTTGAGGCGTCGTATAGACATCCGGCGCCGGAACATCTTTGGTCACCGAAAGCATACTGGCGACCGCACGGATATAGCCCCGTGCCAGACGCTGTTTTTCCGTTTCCGACATCTCCTTGGGATTGCAGGTGATCCCGCCTTTCCCGCCTCCGAGCGGAATATCGACGACTGCGGTCTTCCAGGTCATCCATGCCGCCAGGGCGCGCACCGTATCGATCGTCTCTTCGGGATGCCATCTCAGCCCTCCCTTGGCCGGGCCCCTGGCATAGTTATATTGAACACGGTAGCCATGGAAGACCCTGATCTTTCCATCATCCATCTGGACGGGAATGGTCACGATCAACTCTCTCTGCGGCCATCGCAAGAGTTCGTGCGTTGCAGAATCTAATCCTAACTTTTCAGCGGCCGCATCTAACTGATCCTGAGCGATCTTAAAAGGATTCAATATCGCCATCCCATTCTCCCCCCCTTAGTGAAGATTACTTCATCTCCCCAATGAATTCACACAGCATCCGGGCGGTCTTTTCAACGATCTCCGTGCATTTTTCCTTGCCGCCTGTGGCCAGCCATTTCTTATTCTCTTCGGGGTCATCCAGGTGAAGCCCTATTAAACCATAACAGTCTCTGCTTCCGAACTCCTTTTCGAATTGGTCCCAGAATTTCTGACACTTATCATAAACCTTTAATAGTGTCTCTCGATCCTTCGGGTCGGTCCTTCCCATCTTCATTCCAATGGCCATGATCGATGCAGTGAATGCTCCGCAGAGAGAGCCTTTTCTGCCAACGCCACCACCGAATCCAGTGGCCAATTTGGGAAGGAGAGAATCCTCTATCCCGAAATACTCCTTGAAACTCAAGGAGACGGACTCCGCTCAGTTATACCCCTGATCAAAATAAGCCTTCGCCTTCTCCGAAACCCGTTTTGCATCATCCATTGCTCTGATTTCCTCCCTTCTTTTTAACCACATGAGATATCCACCTATTTACCATTTTTGGATGAAAAAATCCATAACTCCCGTTGAAGGCCGGGTAAAAATAGGCTATACCATTACTCAATGGAAACCTGGCGGCTTCTTGACACTGGCGCACGTTCAGCGGCTGAAAATATGGCCCTTGATGAGGTGCTTCTCGAACAGAAAGCCTGTGAAAAGATCCCTCACACCCTCCGATTTCTCCAGTTTTCCAATCCCGCTGTTCTGGTGGGTCACCATCAATCTGTCGAAGAAGAAGTCAGGCTCCCTTACTGCCGGGAGAAACGGATCGAGATCAACCGGAGACTCACCGGAGGGGGCGCACTCTACTGGGGAAGAGCGGAGCTGGGCTGGGAAATCTATATCTCCAAAAAAGATCCCAAAATCCCCTCGAGGATCGAAGATCTTTATCGAAAGATGGGAGAGGCTTCGGCAAGTGGCCTCCAACGCCTTGGCCTGCGGGCCTATTTCCGGCCAAGAAACGATGTGGAGGTGAGCGGCCGAAAGATTTCCGGAACAGGTGGAACCGAGCTTTCCGGGGCCATTCTGTTTCAGGGAACACTCCTTGTCGATTTCAATGTCGATGAGATGCTCAGAGCCCTGAGAATCCCCACCGAGAAGCTACAGGACAAAGAGATCGATTCGGTCAAAGAGCGGGTCACCTGTTTGAAATGGGAGTTAGGCCGCACGCCTTCCTTGTCAAGCATTAAAGACTCCCTGATCAAAGGTTTTCAGGAAACCTTTGGAGTCCGTTTTAATCCCGGACTCTTAACTCCTGAAGAAGAAATCCTGTTGAAAGAAAAACTCCCTCACTTCGCTTCTCTGGAGCATATCTTTAAGGTAAGGGAATCCCTGCCGAGAAGAAAAACCCTGACCTCCGTTCTGAAGGCTCCGGGTGGATTGATCCGAATCTCCATGGCCATCGATACGAAAACACAGGTGATCAACCAGATCCTGATCACCGGCGACTTTTTCGCCTATCCCAAGAGGGCGATCTTCGATCTCGAAAGCCTTCTTAAGAATTCGAAGGCTACTGCATCAAATATCGAAACGACCCTCCATTGCTTCTTCGCCAGGACAAGACCCCAGATCCCGGGAATGAAAGAGGCCCACTTCATTCAGGCCATTCTGGAGGCTATCCAGAAGATGGATCTCCTGCCCCATGGTTTTGGCGAGGAAGAAACCCATCATCTCTTTCCCATCTTAAAGCCATTTAAAGAAGTGAAAAAACCTGAAGTCATCCTTCTTCCCTACTGCGCCAAAGAGGTGGACTGTTCCTACCGCTATCAAAAAGGCTGTGAAGAATGTGGCCGGTGTTCCATAGGGGAGGCCATCCAGATCGCCAGATCTTTTGACATGGATTACCTCACGATCCAGAACTATGAAGATCTCAAATCGACCCTCTATCAGCTCAAAGGTTCGGGGGTCAGAGCATTTGTTGGTTCCTGTTGCGAGCCCTTTTATGGAAAACACCGTCCTGATTTTGAGAGGATCGGACTCCCCGGAATCCTTGTCGATGTGGAGAGAAACACCTGTTACGACCTGAACCGGGAGAAGGAGGCCCACTTAGGAAGCTTTGAGAACCAGACCCATCTCAACCTCCCCCTGCTCAATAAGGTGATTGAGTATTGTTACAGTTAGGCGTAGTCCCTTATGAGCAGATTTCCCCTCCCCCTCGATGGGGGAGGGTTCGGGTGGGGGTTGAAAGTCTAATCCCCCTCACCTTCATCCTCTCCCGCCAGGGGAGAGGAAAATTATATTCCTTGGTGATTGGAAAATTATTTGGAGGTTGGGATTTGGATTTTGGAGTTGACCAGGGGTTTGCTCATGACCGAAGCCTATGATATTGTTGTTGTCGGAGGCGGCCCTGCCGGTTCAAGTGCGGCACGGGAGGCCGCCTTGAGGGGAGTGAAAGTCCTTCTCATTGACCGAAAACAGCATATCGGCCTTCCCGTTCAGTGTGCCGAGCTTGTTTCTCAATGGATATTCCGCCACGCTTCTTTCACCTCCGGAACCATTATCCAATCGATCGAGGCGATGATCATTCATCTTCCGGATCGGACAACCTTCAAGATGAAAAGCCCGGGATATATGCTTGATCGTTCCCTCTTCGATAAAGAGCTCGCAACCTCTGCCATCCTGGTTGGTGCTGAGATCTCTGCAGGAACGAAGGCCCTCGAATCTTCATCCGAAGGCGTTCTCATCCAGCGGGACATCAAAAAGGAATGGATTCGAGCGAAGGTGATCATCGGCGCCGATGGGGTTCATTCCACAGTCACCCGATGGACAAAACAGCCTTCATTAAAGGTGATGGTGGCCCTCCAGTACGAAGTCGTCCTCTTTGAGCCTCAGTCTCATGCCGATATCTTCTTCCATCCGGATTACGAAGGAGGATATGCCTGGTTTTTCCCGAAGGGAAGAACCGCCAACGTGGGCATTGGAGTCCTCCCCCTGAAAACCGCAATGCTACCGGAATTGCTCAACCATTTTCTAAATCATCTGAACCGATCCGGGAAATTGCCGAGAATTGAAATCGTCTCAAAGACCGGTGGCTCCATCCCCTGTGAGCCCCGTCAGCAGACCGTCTTCGGAAACACCCTCCTGGCAGGAGATGCGGCAGGCCATGCCCATCCCATCACGGGTGCGGGAATTCTCAATGCCGTCATGGCTGGCGAGATGGCAGGAAGG
>DYHU01000322.1 GCA_020724025.1 Syntrophorhabdus sp.
TCTGGCTATGGGAAGGAAAGGAGTACCATCGAATGGAAATCGATGTCAAGCCTCCAGCATGGTCAGTCTACAGTTATTTGACCTTCCGGCCGCAACACAGCGGAAACTGGAAGGCAGAGGCAAGAGAGGGTGATCAGATACTGACGAGCCTCAACTTCAAGGTCCTTCAATAAATTGGTCAAATGGGGGACGGGTAAGAAGTCCTTCCAACTCACCCATTGGGATATTTCATGTCTCCAGGAGGATAAGGTCCGGGTCTTCGAGGCGGGCAATCACCGTGTTGAGAAAACGGGCGGCCTCCCCACCATCCACAACGCGGTGATCGAAAGATAACGCCAGAGGAAGGATCCTCCGGATCTCTATCTTTCCATCTTTCACCACCGGCATCTCCCTGATCTTTCCCGCACCAAGGATCGCCACCTCGGGGTGGTTGATGATGGGAGTGCCATAGATTCCCCCCAGTGCCCCATAGTTGGTAATGGTGAAGGTTCCGCCTTTGAGGTCTGCCAGGTCAATCGTCCTATTTCTCGCCTTCTCAACCAACTGGGTCAACTCCTGTGCCAAAAGGAGGATGGATTTATCCTTTGCATTCTTCACGACAGGAACCATCAGCCCTTCAGGCGTATCCGTAGCAAAGCCGATGTTGTAATATTTTTTCAGGATGATCTCCTCATTCTCATCATCGAGCGTGGCATTGAGATAGGGATGCTCCATTAGACCGGCGATCACTGCCTTGATGATGAAGGGAAGAATGGTCAACTTAACCCCTTTCCTTTCTGCTGCCTTCTTCTCCTTCTCTCTGATCTTCCATAACTCTGTCACATCCGCCTCATCGATCGTCGTAACATGGGGAGCCGTATATTTCGATTTGACCATGGCTTTGGCAATGGAGCGACGTACGCCTCTCAATGGAATGCGATCCACATAACCATAAAGATCGTATTTCTTAACTTTTGTGATCTTTTTTTCCGGTTCCGGAGGCTTTTCTTTAGACTCGGCGAACTGACGAACATCTTTTTCCAGAACCCGCCCCTCAGGCCCACTGCCTTTCACCTTATTAATATCAACACCCAGCTCTTTTGCCAGTGCCCTCACAGCAGGCGTTGCGAGCGCATGCTCACTGACAAAGGCCAGATTAAGGGGTTCAACCTTTGCCCCAACAGATACCATATCCTCTGGCGCCTCTTCCAATTCCCCTACGACTCCAACCGATTTAGGCTTCGGAGGTGGGGCGGCAAGCGATTCTCCCTTCTCTCCTATCACTACGATCACCTGACCGACCTTGACGATCTCTTTCTCTTTAGCCAGTATTTTGAGAATGACACCTGTCTTCGGAGAAGGTATCTCGGCAAGAGCCTTATCGGTCTCAACCTCCACAAGAGGCTGACCTTCCTTAACCTCCTCCCCTTCTTTGACAAGCCAGCGGACAATCTCTCCTTCTGTTAAACCTTCTCCAATATCAGGAAATTTAAATTCGAAAGCCATGGATTTCCTCCAAATGAATAATATCAAATGTCAAAGTTCAAATGCCAAATCAAATCCAAAGCCTAAATTTCAAAAGTTTTTAATTTTCAACTTTGGCATTTATTTGAACTTTGGATTTTGACATTTGAAATTGGTTTATTAAAAACTCATCGCCCTCTTCACCGCCATAACAATCCTCTTGGGATTGGGAAGATAGTAGTGTTCGGATTTCAGCAAAGGGACAGGGATATCGAATCCCGTCACCCTTTCGATGGGTGCTTGAAGAGAAAGTAATGCCTTCTCGTTGATCAGAGCGATGATCTCCGCACCCAGACCGCAGGTTTTGGGCGCCTCGTGAACGATGACACCCCTTCCGGTCTTTCGAATCGAATCTATAATAGTATCAACATCCATCGGCGAGATCGTTCTGAGATCGATGACCTCTATGCCGATCTTGTCACCCTTTAATTCCTCGGCGGCATTTAAAACCTCTCTCACCATTGCTCCCCACGCGATGACCGTCACATCATTGCCTTCCTGAACCAGCCTTGCCTTACCCAGCGGAATCGCATAGTCCCCTTCTGGAACCTCCTCACGAATGGCCCGGTAGATGCGTTTGGGTTCAAGGAAGATAACTGGGTCAGGATCACGAATCGAAGAAAGGAGCAACCCTTTGGCTTCATGGGGAGTTGAAGGGATGACAACTTTGATCCCTGGCGTATGGGCCAATATGGCTTCAGGGCTCTCGGAATGATGCTCAGGTGCATGGATGCCACCCCCATAGGGAACCCTGATTACCAGAGGACATGTGAAACGGCCTCTTGAGCGATTTCGAATGCGGCCGATATGGCTAGTGATCTGATCGAGGCAGGGATAGAGAAAACCATCAAACTGAATCTCTGCAATCGGTCGCAGTCCATAGAGGGCCATGCCCATGGCTGTGCCGACGATCCCTGTCTCCGCGAGAGGGGTATCAACCACCCGCTCATCGCCAAACCTCGCCTGAAGTCCATCGGTTACCCGAAAGACCCCACCCTCACGACCCACATCCTCACCCAGGACAACGACCCGATCGTCCTTCTCCATCTCCTCCCTGAGAGCCAAATTGATCGCCTCCACCATATTGAGTTTCGCCATAAGGATATCCTTTCCACTTTTTAAGCTCTGCGTAACTATTTCCTGACCATTCCGTGAGAAATTCCAATACCCAAATCCCAATCCCGCCAAGGCGGGACCAAATAAATTCCAATTACCCAATTTTCAAATTACCCAAACGCCCCTCACCTTAATCCTCTCCCCTGAGAGACTGTGTCGTAATATAAAAAAACTGACTTTTCGAAAAGGGGGAGAGGCGGTCGGGTGGAAAAGATTTAGAGCGGTAACCTTTAGCCGTTCGGAATGAGGCATGCCAAGGTTATGAAAATATTCGATTTTATACAAGGGACGATTTTCCATCATCTCAAAGATCCGCATTCTAAAGCTTTGGAACCTGACTGCCTCTCCCCCTTTGTTTGCAATTACGACACAGTCTCTCAGGGGAGAGGGATGCCTGCCTGCAGTAGGCAGGGGGTGAGGGGTTTCAAATTTCGGTCATTGAGATTTCGGTCATTATTGGGTGCTTGCTGCTGGGAATTTGGATATTATCAACCCTGAAGGGTTGAGTTATAGGGTTGCTTTCAAATACTCCATCTGCTCTTTCAACTGCGGCGTCATTTCCGAATAGACAAATTTAAAAATTTCTTCCACCTCTGGCGCTGGAACCGCTTCAGCATCGATGACTGCCTGATCAATCTCCTTCTGAGCCTTCTCGGTTAATCGTTTCTCAACCTCCTCGTTCCACAGTCCCTTCTCTTTGAGAAAAAGCCTTAACCTCACCAGAGGATCGAGGGGTTTCCATGAATCGATTTCATCCTCCTTTCGATATTTCGTCGGATCATCGGCTGTGGTATGAGGCCCAAACCGATAGGTCACTCCCTCAATAAGGGTAGCCCCTCCTCCGAAGCGGGCTTTATCGACTGCTTCCCTTGTTACGGTATAGACAGCAAAGAGGTCATTGCCGTCCACCTGAATTCCATCAACCCCATAGGCAATCGCCTTCTGGGCAATCGTCTCAGAAGCGGTCTGGATCTTCCTCGGAACGGAGATGGCAAACTGGTTATTCTGGCAGAAGAAGAGGGTCGGAGTTTTGAAGACTCCTGCGAGGTTCATCGCTTCATGAAAATCGCCTTTGGAGGTTGCACCGTCCCCGAAATAGGCAATGGTCACAATCTTATCTTTCCGGATTTTTGCCGCCCAGGCAGCTCCGACAGCATGCAGGGGATGAGTCCCAACCGGTATGGAAACAGGCATGACATTGATCCCTTCCGGTGCACGGCTTCCCTCTTCGAATCCCA
>DYHU01000323.1 GCA_020724025.1 Syntrophorhabdus sp.
GGGGACAAGTTTACCCCTGCGAAAGCAGGGGGGAATGACGACTTTTTACGAATTCATCATTACATGACAACATAAATTATCCAGGGCATGAGAGAGGAAGAAATCTTTAAGGATTAAAAGCCCAAGGCGAAGAGCAGGGCTGACCGCAACTCGGACATCTTAACCGGACTTAACGTGGTAATCAATGGGCCGATCTTTCCTTTTGAAACGGTCTGGATGTGGTCCAGATTCACAGCGCAATCTTTGCTCAATCCATCCTCTCTCGTCAATAAGACTTCTGTCGGGATATCCCGGATGGTAGAGGTAATTGGAGCAACGGTGACCTCCCCTAAATATTCTATTGCGGAATCTCGTGTAAGAATTACGACCGGTCGATTCTTATCGGGCTTTGAAAACCGATACCAACGAACTTCTCCCCTTTTCACGGCTCCACCCAAACCTGTTCCGCCTCCCAATTCTTGAACTCCCCACGTTTTACAGGTTTTCGCTTATAGCCTTCACGGTGTTTTCGCTCCAACTCATTAATTCGGACTTCCCAGAGAGCAGTCTTAAGGGCTTGCCTCGTAAAAGCAGATCGGGTTGTCCCAAGTCGTTTGGCTACCTTGTCCACGGAAGCGATGAGATTCTCATCTAAGGTCATCTGCACTGTCTTCATAATAACTCCTGTTTCATAAGATCGCTACATCTATAGCTATGTTAATCCACATCTTTTTGTAAGTCAAATCGAGTTTCACTTTTCCATAATCCATAATGGTCACCCTCAACCTTGTCCTGAGAAAATCAAGCTCCTTTCAGGGTCGAAGGATTATGAATAATGGGAGAGGCTGAGAATATTTTGGCATGACAGGAAAATTTTCAATTTATTGATTTGTGATCACAAATGATCGGATTGCCCAAGAATATCCTTGACTCTTATGAAAAACTATGACAAATAATTTTTTGACTACGAAGAGACAGAAGCTATATCAAATAGCAGGCCATTATTCCATAAACTCAAAAGGAGAGCCAATGACGATCAATCTTAAAGACAAACTTTCACATCTCACTTTTCGGGAGGCCTGCAAACTCCTTGGGTCTGAAGGAGAGCAATTGATCAGGCAAGGCGGAAAATACGACGTTGATATCAGTGAACAAGTAACCTGGGGAGAGGATCTATTCAGAGTCAATTTGGGCGATGCCATCGTCACTTTCTCTCTAACCCCTGAAAAACCAAAATCCCTCCGGTTCGCCTGCAATGATTGCTCAACGTCTTGCGTACACCTCGGAGCAGCATTCTCCCTCATCCTTGAGGAAAAACTGGCTTTAGGACTTTCTGCCCCGCCGCCGGAGAGAAGGCCGGTTGAAAGCCTGAGTGATCACGAGCTTATAAAACTGGCCATCGAGGAAAGGCTGGAAAGAGCCCGAACGGAAAGAATGCATCTGACCCCCATAAGCAAGAATGAATTGTGGACGGATTATGCCGTCATCAATCACGCCTCAGGGAAAAGCTACCGCGTTGCTCTGAGAGGCTGGAAAGAGGGGGAGTCCTACTGTTCCTGCCCGGATTTTAGGAAAAATACTCTTGGCACCTGCAAGCATATTCTCTATGTCATGGAAGAAGTGAAGGCCCGATTCGGCAAAGCCTTAAAAAAGACTCCTTATCGAACCAAAGACTTATGCGTTTATCTCAAGTATGGTGAAGAAATAGAACTCCGGGCGCTCGTACCGGATGATCTTGATCCTCAAGTCATGACCGTCATCCGACCTTTAATGAACGGGCCAATCAAGAATGTCAGCGATCTTTTAGGACGAATCAAGAAAATCGAGACCCTCGGCCATAAAGTCAACATTTATCCCGATGCTGAAGAATACATGAACAAGATTCTTTTCCTTGAGCGGATAAGAAGCAAGATGCAAGAGATCCGTAGGGATCCGAAGAATCACCCTCTCCGAAAGACGCTTCTTAAGACTGAATTGCTCCCTTATCAGCTCGACGGGATTGCCTTTGCCGTGGGGAATGGAAGGGCCGTTCTTGCAGATGACATGGGACTCGGTAAGACCATCCAGGGAATAGGAGCGGCCGAGTTGCTCGCTCGGGAGGCAGGGATTTCAAAAGTCCTTGTTGTCTGCCCGGCCTCTGTAAAATCCCAATGGCGACTGGAAATGATGCGCTTCTCAGACCGAAGCCACCAACTCGTCCTTGGATCGGCCAGGGAAAGGGCGGCTCAATATGATCATCCGTCTTTCTTTACGATCTGCAATTACGAGCAGGTCCTCCGGGATCTTCTCCCTATCGAAAGAGTAAAATGGGATTTCATCATCCTTGACGAAGGGCAAAGGATCAAGAATTGGGAGGCCAAGACAAGCCGTGTGATCAAGGCCCTCAAATCTCCGTATGCCCTGGTTCTTTCCGGAACCCCACTGGAAAACCGTCTTGACGAACTTTATTCCGTTGTTGAGTTTATTGACGACCGGCGTCTTGGACCGGCATTTCGTTTTTACAATCGTTACAGAATTGTAGATGAAAAAGGGAGAGTGCTTGGATATAAGAATCTCGATGAATTGAGAGAAAGGCTGAAGCCCGTTCTCCTCCGCCGAACGAGGAAGACGGTTATGCCGGAATTGCCTCCAAGGGCCACGGAGATCAGACGGATTCCCCCTACGGATGAACAACTGACTCTTCATAATGGTCAAATGAGGATCATCAAAACGATTATCTCCAAAAAGTACATCTCCGAAATGGATCTCCTCCGGTTGCAGAAAGCCCTGTTGCTTTGCAGAATGGCAGCAAA
Source organism: Syntrophorhabdus sp. (assembly GCA_020724025.1). The sequence continues at coordinate 2,772 of DYHU01000323.1, forward strand.
CAGCACCTTCTTGGTGGACAAGGTCCCGCCCGGTTATTCCAGCAAACTCGTGGAATTTGAGAATCTGATCGATCAGTTGATTGAAGAGGAGGACCGAAAGATCGTCCTTTTCTCAGAATGGACGACCATGCTCGGGCTGATTGAACCCCTCCTTGGAAAACGGAAAGCAGGGTATGTGAGGTTGGACGGCTCCATCCCGCAGAAAAAGAGGCAGGGGTTGATCCATCAGTTTCAAAAGGAGCCGGATTGCAAGCTTTTTATTACGACCAATGCCGGAGCTACGGGTCTAAATCTACAGGCAGCCAATACCGTCATCAACGTGGACCTCCCGTGGAATCCGGCGATCCTTGAGCAGAGGATTTCTCGCGTTCATCGGATGGGACAGAAACGACCTGTTCAGGCATTTCTCCTTGTGACAGAAGAGACCCTGGAGGAAAAGCTTCTGGGAACCCTCTCAGCCAAACATGAATTGGCCCTTGCCGCACTCGACCTCGATTCCAAAGTAAAAACAGTTGATCTTGCCAGCGGCATGGAAGAACTGAAAAGGAGGCTGGAAGTCCTTCTTGGAGCCAGACCGGATGGCGCAATCGATGAGAGTCAGAGAGCAGAGGTGGAAAGGGAAGTTGAAAGACTGGCTCGAAAAGAAAAGATCGCAAGCGCCGGCGGCCAGCTTCTGGGCGCGGCCTTTGCCTTTATCGGAGAGATGTTTCCTCAAAGAGAAGAGAAAGAGCAGACCCTTGAGCTGACTGAAACACTTAGGAAACGCCTTTCTGAGTGCCTCGATAAGGATGAGGAGGGTCGTCTGAAAATGACCATTACCCTCCCGGACGAATCCATTCTGGACAACATGGCAAAATCCCTGGCCCAGATCCTCGGCTCGGGGTTTACTGGTCCACGCTAAGATCCTTGCCCCTGCGGCAGCAGAAAGAAAGTCAAAAAATGCTGCAGAATATAAAATGGTGGTTTCGTAAAAAGTCTGAAAAGGCTATTTTCTGTCATTCCTGCGCA
>DYHU01000324.1 GCA_020724025.1 Syntrophorhabdus sp.
ATCAATTGAAGTTTTACCTGCCTTTTATATCTGGTTCAAAAAAAATGGGGAGGCTAAAGCCTCCCCTACCCTTATCGTCGGCAATACCTGCCTACCGCAGGCAGGAATACCGACGCTATAAATCTATTACAAGATATGTTTTGTCAGGTGAGTTTGGAGAAGTCGGCGAACCTCGTGAAAAGTAAACCCCGTTAGAAATTCCAGCGGGGCATTATTTCTAACGGGGTAAATAGAAGGGAACAATGATTACAGGAGGGATGGAGAATGGCAATTTTTGAGTAGCTACTCACGCAGCCACGTTTCCATTATGGGATCTGTTAATCTGTAAATGTTTTTATCATCCTTTTCGATGAGATCTTTGGAAAAAAGGGCTTTTATGGCCCTTTGTGTGCCGCCAATCGATAGGCGATGTCTTTCAAGAAATTCTCTTCCATACGGTGATGCAGTAGGCTCTTTGGCAATTGCTTTTAATACCGCCTTCTGTATCAAGGTGAGGCCACTCCAAATCCCTTCAAAATCAATCGTTTCCATAGTGACCAAAACATGTTGGGCAGTTTCTAATAACTTGCTATCGCATTTTTTTTCAGACATATCCCATGTAATCGACGCCAGCTTTTGGACATAGTAGGGATAGCCTCTCACCCTATCATACATCTTTTCAGCAATCTCTTCCGGACATGTCTTCCCTGTGTTTTTAAACCTCTTTTCAATATAGGAAACGAATTCATCTCTGGCGATCTCTCTCAATGTATACGAAAAAGCGCTCTTATAGAAAGGACGGCTCTTGTTTAAAAACATATCATTCAGTATTCGTCGACGGCTTCCCACATAATAATAGGTTATCTCCTTATGAAACTGAGTATGAGACCTCAATATCCCCTCTATCTTTTTGGATTCAGGAAGTTCTGTAATCTCCTGAAATTCATCGAGTGCGATGCATGCCTTTAGCTTTTTCCTCTTCACATAAGCATAAAGGCCTTCCATCAGGTCATCAAGAAGTAATCCCGTTTCTGCCGTTTGATCAAATTTAACAGAGAGGGCATAACCATTAGGTTTGACTTCAATGCTTGGGATCAATCTCTTAAAGAGATTGGCGATCCTGTCTCCGAGGCTCCGAGGATCAACCCCTTTTCCAATTCCCTTTAATACCCCAGAAGAAAACCTTAAAATAAAGTCTTGCTCTGAGGAGACAGGGAAGAGGTCGACATAAACTGCTATGAATCCCTCTTTTTCAAGCAGTTCCAAAACTATTTTTATTAGTGATGACTTACCGTACCGCCGCGGAGAGAAGAGAAGAACATTATCCCCATTCCTTGCGTAGCGGAGGAGATCCTTTATTTCCGCCTCTCGATTGCAGAAATCCTTCCGCTGGACTATTCCTAATGTAAATGGATTCCGCAGTTAAGCCTCCTTATTATTCATTGCAAATTATTCCAATTGAATTATGCAAAAAGAATACATAATAATTCCTTGGTTGTCAATAGAATTTTTATGATGTAAGTAACCCCTCACTCAAACGGGGTAGGGGCGACTTTAGTCGCCCTTTCCAGGGGAGGCTGAAGCCTCCCCTACCCATTGTTCCCCGGATAAGTGAGGGGTTACTGATGTAACACTTTTTCATGGAAAAGTTGTCAAAGTAGAGTAATTTGCCCACTTTGGGGCTTAAGTGAGTTTGGAGAAGTCGGCGATCTTGAGGAAGACTTTTCTGATCTCGTCGAGGAGGACGAGGCGGTTATTCCGGATCGCCTCATCCTCAACCATGACCATCACCCCATCAAAAAAGTCGTCTATCGGCTTCTTCATATGCATCATCTCCAGAAGCGCAGAGGGATAGTCTCTTTTGCTGAGATGAAGACCGATTTTTTCTTTAGCTTTAATAAATGATTGATAGAGGTTCTGCTCGGCAGGTTCGGAGAAGAGGGAAGGATCGATCCCCTTCCCTGAAGATGATCCCTTCAAAATATTCATCGCCCGTTTAAAGCCGATCACGATCGATTCGAAGTCCTTCCACTCTCTTGCCTCTCTTAATGCATCGATCCGGCGCTGGACATCCAGCAGTTGATCAAAGGAAGTTGAAAGGACAGCCTCGATCACATCAAAAGGGTATCCCTTATCCTGCAGAAAGTTTTGATAGCGGATCCGGAAGAAGTCGAGCACCTCTGTCTTCACTTCTGAAAAAGGTCGTTCCATCTTCTCCTTCAACTGCTGGCCGCTCTCTTCAATCAATTCGACCAGAGAGAGAGAATATTCCTTCTCGAGAATGATCCGGATGATCCCCAGCGCCTGGCGTCTCAGGCCAAAGGGATCGGCTGTTCCGGTCGGAAGGAGGCCCACTCCGAAGCAGCCGACAATCGTATCCATCTTGTCGGCGACACTCACAATATCCCCGACAGGGCTCGAAGGCAGCCGGTCTCCCGAGAAACCGGGCAGATAGTGCTCGTAGATCGCTTCATAAACCTCTGCCTTTTCTCCGGACAGACGGGCATACTCCCTTCCCACGATTCCCTGAAGCTTTGGAAACTCCCCGACCATGCCAGTCACCAGGTCGGCCTTGCATAAGAGGGCCGCTCTTTCCACTGCCAGCCGGAGTTTCGGGTCAATGCATCCCACAATAAAAGAGGCCAGGTCTTTAAATCGCATCACCTTCTCGTAGGAAGTCCCAAGTTTGGCCTGGAAGACCACCTTCTTCAATGCTTCGACCCTCTTCTCCAGCGGAATCTTCAGGTCATCCTGAAAGAAGAAGGCCGCATCGGAGAGCCTTGCTTTCAGAACCCTTTCGTTTCCCTTCACCACCACCTTCTCATCTTTCGGGACAATATTGCTGATGCAGATGAAATGGGGCAGCAATCTTCCATGGTCATCCATCAGAGGAAAGTATCTCTGATGCTCCTTCATCGAATGGATGACTACCTCCCGTGGCAGGGAGAGAAATTTTTCGTCGAAACTTCCGCAGAGGGGAAGAGGATACTCGACCAGAAAGTTGACCTCGTTGAGAAGCTCCTCATCCTTTAAGACTTTCCCGGAAATCTTTGCTCCTTCCCGGATCATCCCTTCCTCAATTCTTTTCTTCCTTTCGGCCGGATCGACAATGACAAAAGCTTCGCTCATCTTTTGTAAATAGGTTTTAAAATCCTTCACCACCATGGGGTCAGGGTGCATAAAACGATGGCCATAGGTGATATTTCCACTCCGGACTTCTCCCATTTCAAAAGGGATGACCTCTCCCCCAAAGAGACCGAGGATCCAATGAATGGGCCGGGCGAACCGGATGGAAACCTCTGCCCACCTCATCGACTTCTGAAAGGGAATGGAAAGAATGACCCCAGGAAGAATGGCAGGAAGGATTTCGAGAGTCGGCCTTCCGGTCTCCCTTTTTACGGCACAGATATACTCCCCTTTTTCAGTCTGGATCACCTCAAGGGATTCGACAGGAATTGATTGACCTTTTGCAAAACCGACGGCCGCCTTGGTGGGTTTGCCACTGGAATCGAAGGCAGCCGCCTTGGAAGGCCCGATCTTCTTTATTTCTTCGTCTCTCTGCTTTTCTGAGACAGATTCAACGAAGAGGACGATCCGTCTGGGCGTTCCAAGGGTTTTGATTCCCTTGAAATCGATCCGCTGTGCCTCAAACTCTTTCCACACAAGTTCTTTTAGATCGGATAAGGCCTGCGGGACGAATCCGGCCGGTATCTCCTCCGTCCCGATCTCCAAAAGCAGCTCTTTCATGTCAACTCCATTCT
>DYHU01000325.1 GCA_020724025.1 Syntrophorhabdus sp.
CGCTTTGAGCAACTGTTTCCCCTGATATTCATACAATCGAGCCATAACAACCTCCCAATCTCTTCTGCAATCTCTCGGGGTTAAAATTTTTCTTCTTATAACAAATGGTGAACGCCTTGTCAATAAAATTCAAATGGTCAGACAATTAAACCAAGACATGCTCATGCCCTTCGGTTGTGAAGATAGGTGCAGGAAAGCCTCTCATCAAAACTCTTGAAATTTGTTCATAGGCAATATTCATGGTGACAGTGGGAGTCTTTTTTAACAAATCTTTTTTCTCCTTGACAAAGATTGATTATGATGTTATGGAAATTTGCAGATTCTCTATAAATTTTATTATGAAGAAGTTAATGGTCTGTCCAATTTTGAAGTCCACCCAATTGAAACCAATTTCTTCAAGGGTTGCTCGTCCGATGGTCTTTAATGTGAATGTTACAGGGAAAGGAGGTGAATGCTTTAATCCATTGATTTATCCCAACTTTTAGAATCGAAAGAATATCAGGGTTTTTGAAAAAAAAAGGAGGAAGGCATAATGAAAAAAGTAAAAAAGACAGAGGAGAAAGTTTCACGCCGGAGCTTCTTAAAGGTGGCGACCGTTGCAGCAGGAGCAGCCGCTGCCTTAGGGTTTCCCGCTATAAAGCGGGCCTCGGCCCAGACTCCGATCGTGCTCAAGATGCAGAGCACCTGGCCTGCCAAAGACATCTTCCATGAGGACTTTGTGGATTGGGCCAAGAAGGTCGAAGAGATGTGCGGAGGCCGACTCAGAATAGACCTCCTCATGGCAGGAGCGGTTGTCCCGGCTTTTGAGCTGATCGAGGCCGTCAGCCGGGGCACTCTGGATGGAGGGCATGGTGTGTCCGCTTACTGGTTCGGCAGGAATCGCGCAGTGAGCCTCTTCGGCACGGGTCCCTGTTTTGGTCTTGATGCAGACGGGATGCTGGGATGGATCCACCACGGCGGAGGGCAGGAGCTATATAATGAGCTTATCCAGCAGGTCCTCAAGATGAACGTTGTTTCGTTCTTCCATGGACCCATGCCGACTCAGCCCCTGGGATGGTTCAAGAGTGAGATCAAGAAGCCCGAAGATCTGAAGGACCTGAGATTTCGAACAGTAGGTCTTTCTGCAAGCCTCTTCATGGAAATGGGGTGTGCCGTAAAGATTCTGCCAGGAGGCGAAATCATCCCGGCCATGGAACGAGGGGTCCTCGATGCCGCCGAATTCAATAATACATCATCTGACAAACTCTTAGGCTTCCCCGATGTCCGGAAGATCTGTATGACGCAGAGCTACCACCAGGCCGGCGAGCACTTCGAAATGATGTACAACAAGGCTAAGTTTGAATCCCTTCCCAAGGACATCCAGAACATCCTCAGATATTCCTCCATGGCGCAATCCGCCGACATGACCTGGAAGTTTTATAAGCGAAATCCAGACGACATGATTGAGATGGAGGAAAAACGTGGTGTGAAATTCATCGTCACACCCAAGTCGGTCCTCCTGGCGCAATTGAAGGCATGGGAAAAGATCATCGAAAAAGAGAGCAAGGAGAATCCTTTCTTTGCAAAGGTGATCAAATCCCAGAAGGAGTTCGCAGCCCGTGCGGTTCCGTGGCGTCAGAAATTCATGGTGGAGATGAATACTGCTCACGATTTTTGGTTCAAAAAACCGACTCCGAAGCCACCTGCAAAGAAGTAGAAAACAAAGGGTTGATCGTTTTGGGGGCGTCCCGGTTATATTTACGGGACGTCCCATTTTTATATTGTGAAGAAAGGAGAAGTGGGAAAGTGGATAAATTAGCTAAAACAATAGATAGCATTAACCTCCGGGTCGGGAGGGTATTTGCCTGGCTCTTCATTCCGCTCGTTTATGCACTGGTCCACGAGATTGTCGCGACAAAAGTCTTCGCCAAACCAACGGACTGGGCCTTCGATGCAAGTTATATGCTCTACGGCACCATCTTCATGATAGGAGCCGCCTATACCCTTGCCATTAATGGCCATGTCCGGGGGGATATCATCTACCGCCTCTGGAAACCGAGGGTTCAGGCGACCATTGACCTGGTCCTTTATCTTTGCATCTTTTACCCCGCGATTATCGCCCTCCTGATCGCCGGCTGGTCCTATGCCGCTTACTCCTTTTCCGTCAACGAAAAGTCTCTTCAAAGTCCCTTCGGGCCCATCATCTGGCCACTCAAGATGGCGATTCCCGCAACCGCCTTTCTCTTACTGATCCAGGGAGTCTCCCAGGTCATCAAGTGTATCCGCTGTCTGCAGCGGGGGAGGTGGACCGATGAGTCTTGAAATCCTTGGAATGATCATGCTGGGGTTGCTTTGCATCGCCATCTTTGTGGGTTTTCCCACTGCCTTCACTCTCTTAGCCCTCGGCTTTTTCTTCGGATGGGGTGGCTTCGGCTGGGAACGCGTTTCTAACCTGATGGTTTCCCGGGCTTTTTTCGTCATGTCCAATGATGTGCTCATCCCGGTAGCTATCTTCATCTTCATGGGTTATCTGGTCGAGCGGTCAGGGATTCTCGACAAGCTCTTTCGTTCCATCCAGATTGCAACCGGGCCGATTCGGGGTTCGATCTATCTGGCCACGCTTGCCACCTGTACGATCTTTGCAGCCGCCACAGGAATCATCGGGGCCTCGGTCACAATCATGGGCCTTCTTGCCATGCCTGCCATGATGCGCGCCAATTATAGTGTGCGGCTCTCTGCCGGTGTGATCACTGGCGGAGGATGTTTGGGGATACTGATCCCGCCGAGCGTCCTCCTGATCCTTTACGGCGCTACAGCAGGCGTCTCAACGGTTCAACTCTATGCCGGCGCCATTATCCCGGGACTCATCCTCTCAGGGTTGTATTTCGGCTATGTCATCGTCCGGACATGGATCAACCCTTCTCTTGGCCCAGCGCTCCCCAAAGAGGAACGGGATTTCCCTGTCAAGCAGATCATCTGGATGGTCATCACTTCGGTCCTTCCCATTGCCCTTCTGATCTTCTTTGTTCTCGGATCGATCATCACGGGCTGGGCCGCACCCACTGAAGCATCCGCTTGTGGGGCGCTTGGCGCTCTGATCCTGACAGCAGTCTATGGGAAATTGAACTGGAAAACCCTCACGGAGTCCATGTACGAGGCTATCCGAACATCGAGCATGGTCCTTTTCCTCATGGTGGGCTCAAGCCTCTTTGCTTCCGTATTTGCCCTCCTCGGCGGTTCAAAGCTCATTGAGACATTCGTTTTGGGTTTAAATCTTCCGCCCGCTGGTTTCATCTGGATGGCGATGATCATCATCTTTCTCCTCGGATGGCCTCTTGAGTGGACAGAGATTATCATCATCTTTCTGCCGCTCTTCCTGCCCCTTCTGCCTCACTTCAAGATCGATCCCCTCTGGTTCGGGATCCTGGTCGCAGTCAACCTCCAGACGGCCTTCCTATCGCCGCCAGTGGCCATGGCCGCATTCTATCTCAAAGGTGTCTCTCCACCCAATGTCACGCTGGTCGATATCTACTGGGGTATGACGTATTTCATGCTCCTCCAGTTGGTTGCCCTGTTCATTGTCTTCTTCATTCCGGAGGTCGCCACATGGCTTCCGAAAATGGTGTTTGGGTAAAAATAGCATGAGTTTAAAACCGAGGGTGTTAATTACAAGGGAGGTATTCGATGATGTGCTCGAATACCTCTCTCAATATTTTGAGGTGACTCCCAATCAACCGGATGTGCCCAT
>DYHU01000326.1 GCA_020724025.1 Syntrophorhabdus sp.
CACCGGTCGGCCCCATAAAGATGAAAGAGCCGATGGGTCGGTTGGGATCCTGCAATCCTGCCCTCGCCCTTCTCACCGCATTCGAAACGGCAACGATCGCATCATCCTGACCCACCACCCTCTGCCTCAGCCTCTCCTCCATGCGAATGAGCTTCTCCACCTCTCCTTCTAACATCTTTGAAATGGGGATGCCTGTCCATTTGGAGACGACCTCGGCCACATCCTCTTCATCCACCTCTTCCTTGAGCATCTTCCCTGCCTTCTGAAGTTCGGCAAGTTTCTCCTCTTCCCGTTTCTGCTCTTTTTCGAGATGGGTCATCTCGCCATATTGTAACTCGGCCAGTTTCGAGTAGTCGGCCTCTCGCTCCGCCTCTTTCATCATCTGTTTGGTCTTCTCCATCTGCTCCTTGATCTGTTGGATTCGCAAAATGGACTTCTTCTCGTTCTCCCATTTCAGTTTCTTCTCCTTCACTTCATTCTTCAGACCCGTTAGCTCTTCTTCAATCTTCTTCAATCTCTCAACGGAGGCCTTATCCTTCTCCTTCTTCAGGGCCTGCCGCTCAATCTCCAACTGCATCACCCTCCGCTGGACCTCGTCAATCTCCATGGGCACGCTGTCGATCTCGATCCTGAGCCTCGATGCCGCCTCATCGATCAGATCGACTGCCTTATCCGGAAGGAAACGGTCTGAAATGTATCGGTGGGAAAGCATGGAAGCGGCAATCAGCGCCGAGTCTTTTATCTTGACTCCGTGGTGGACTTCATATCGTTCCTTCAAACCCCTTAAGATCGCAATCGTATCCTCCACCGAAGGCTGTGCCACATAGATCGGCTGAAATCTCCTTTCAAGGGCCGCGTCCTTCTCCACATACTTCCTATATTCGTTGAGCGTGGTGGCGCCCACGCATCGCAACTCTCCCCTTGCCAGGGCAGGTTTGAGCATATTGGAGGCATCGATCGCCCCCTCTGCCGCGCCGGCCCCCACCAGGGTGTGGAGCTCGTCGATGAAGAGAATGATATTTCCTGCGGCCGCAGTGATCTCTTTTAAAACGGCCTTCAATCTCTCTTCGAACTCCCCGCGGAATTTCGCGCCGGCGATCAGGGCTCCCAGATCGAGGGCAACCAGTCTCTTGTTCTTCAGGGTCTCGGGAACATCTCCCTTGATGATTCTCTGTGCCAGTCCCTCTACAATCGCTGTCTTCCCCACGCCTGGCTCACCGATCAGAACAGGGTTATTCTTTTTCCTCCGTGAGAGAACCTGAACGACCCTTCGGATCTCATCGTCCCTTCCGATCACAGGGTCGAGTTTTCCCTTTCTTGCCTCTTCCGTGAGGTCCCTGCTGTATCGTTTCAGGGCCTGATATTTCTCCTCCGGGTTCTGATCCGTCACCCGGTGAGAGCCCCGGATCTCCTGCAAGACCCGGAAGATCGCATCCTTCGTCACCCCGTTTCTCTGGAGAATCTGCGAAGAAGCCCCTCCCTTCTCGTCCGAAATGGCGATGAGAAGGTGCTCGGTGGAAAGATACTCATCCGTCAATCGCTCAGCCTCTTTCCAGGCTGTGTTCAATATTTCATTGAGCGGACTGGAGAGGTAGACCTGGCCTGTCCCTCCTCCCGTCACCCTTGGAATGCGATTCAATTCCCCTTCCAATTGAGAGAGGATGAGATTCGGATTGGCCCCCAACTTCTGGATGATGGGAATCACAATCCCCTCTTTCTGCATCAGAAGAGCCGCTAAAAGATGCTCCACATCGATCTGCTGATGGTTTCTCTGCTCGGCAACACCTTTTGCGGCCTGTAAAGCCTCCTGAGCTTTTAACGTAAATTTATCTATTTGCATGTTGTCTCAACCCCCCGATTTTTTAATGTAAAAATAATCATCCTCCAGTGTTTTTGCAAATAGAATTGTTAAATCCTTCCCAACCTCCCCTGCCTTCGCCGGAGTGCTTCGTGCAGGCAGGCTTTGGCAAAGGGAGGAGAGTTATTATCCCCCTTTACTTATACTTAGAGACTGTGTCGTAAGTCCGTTCATGGTTCGATCCCGCGAACCGCGGGACTCACCACGAACGGACCACGGAGCATTAAAAATCAATGGCTTAGCCGTTCGCCCTGAGCGTGTCGAAGGGGGAACGGCGAATTGCGACACAGTCTCTAAAGGGGGGCGAGGGGGGATTATGCCTTCAGGACCTCTGCCAAATTTGCAAATTCCTGAATCGTCAACGTCTCCGGTCTTCTTTGGGGATCTATTCTGATCCTCTCCATTCCTGCTTCTATATCCCCTGGGAGAGGAAGGCCGGAGTGTTTCAGCGAGTTGATCAGGGTCTTTCTTCGATGACTGAAACTTGCTTTTACCACTTCCTTAAACCATTTTTCGCCATTCGGCTCAATCCATTGCTCTTCTCTCCATACGAGATGAACCACCGCAGATTCCACTTTGGGGGGCGGGAAGAAGGCAGAAGGACTGATGAAGAAGCGGATGGATGGGATGGAGACCATTTGAATGAAAACGGATAATGCGCCATACTCCTTCTTTCCCGGACGGGCAACCATTCTCTCAACCACCTCCCTTTGCAACATCAGGGTCAGGCTGGAAAAAAATCTTCTTGATCCGATAAAACGAAAAAGCAGAGGCGTTGAAATCTGGTAGGGAAGATTGGCCACGACTTTAAGAGGCTTTCCCGCCTGAAGGAATAAAAAGCCTAAATTTACTTTTAAGATATTCCCCCAGACGATCTTTACATTGGAAAGATCCGACGTCTTCTTTCTCAATATTTGAACCAGCTTTGAATCGATCTCAACAGCGATCACTTTTTCGGCCTTTTGCGCCAGAGCACGGGTCATCTCGCCGAGGCCCGGACCCACTTCCAGAACCACATCTTCCTTATCAACTTCGGCAGTCCGGATCACTTTATCTAAAATGTTTCGATCAACAAGGAAGTGCTGACCAAGTTTTTTTCTGGGAGTCAGTCCATATTCCGATAGTTCTTTTTTGATGGAAACCATGGGACTATCTTCGGTTTAACTTACACCCTTAGGCTGGATTTTTTCTTATGATATTATGAAAACTCCTAAAAATCTCCTCCCCCCTTGCGGGGGAGGGAATATCCAGGGGGTTCCATCAAAGCGGCAAATTCGAAAACGCATTGAGCGTTAAAGGTGAACGGATGCCCCGTTTCAAATATTCATATCCCACGACACCCACCATTGCCGCATTGTCCGTGCAGAAGGCAGGAGAGGGAATATGGACCCGTATCTTCTGTTTGGATGCCTCTTCCTCCATTCTCTGCCGGAGAAGTCGATTGGCCGCTACCCCTCCTGAGATGACCACCTTTTCCAAACCCTGATGCTGGGCCGCTTGAAAAGTCTTTTTCACTAGGACATCAACGACCGCCTCCTGGAAACTGGAAACGATATTGCGGATCATCTCTTCCGGAAAACCTCCAGGCAGTTCGGGATGAGCCTTCACAAAATTGACTACCGCTGTCTTCACCCCGCTGAAGCTGAAATCAAACGAATCCTTCCCGAGGGAGGCCCTTGGAAACCGGATCGCCTTTGGATTCCCTGTCATGGAAAGTTGATCGATGATCGGTCCGCCGGGATATCCCAGTCCCAGCAGTTTTGCAACTTTATCAAAAGCCTCACCTGCTGAATCATCTCTCGTCTGCCCTAACCTTTTATATTTTCCGAACCCATCCACACGGAAG
>DYHU01000327.1 GCA_020724025.1 Syntrophorhabdus sp.
CAAGATCACCAAGTAGTGTGTTTTTGTAAACCAGTTTAGTTTTGTCATTCCTTCTGCGGAGGCAGGAATCCAGGATTTTCTGGTTCCCTGCTTCCGCAGGGACGGAGTCTGGATTCCCGCTTTCGCGGGAATGACACTTTACCAGAGAAAAAATGTAAAAAAAATGGCTTCCATACTCAAAATTGAAAACCTGACCATCTCTTTCGGTGGCATCAAGGCCGTCAACAATGTGAGCTTTGAGGTCGAGAAAGGCGCCATCTATTCGATCATCGGACCGAATGGGGCGGGAAAGACCACCATCTTCAACTGCATCAGCGGCATCTATCCACCCAATGCCGGAAAGATCTTCTTCATAGAAGAAGAGATCACCTACCTTAAACCCTATCAGGTTGCCCAAAAAGGAATCGCCCGGACCTTCCAGAATATCGAGCTCTTCTCTCATATGTCCACGATGGACAACCTCATGCTCGGCCGCCATCTTCACATGAAAACCGGAGTCTGGAGAGGCGCCACCTTCATCTATAAAAACTCCAAAGCGGCAGAAGAAGAGATCAAGCATAGAGGAAAGGTTGAGGAAATCATCGACTTTCTTGAACTGCAGGCCGCAAGAAATCAGTTTGTCATCAACCTTCCTTATGGAACCCGGAAACTGGTGGAACTGGGCCGCGCCTTAGCCCTGGAGCCGGAATTGATTCTACTGGATGAACCTTCAGCCGGAATGAATCTTGAAGAAAAAGGGGATATGATGTTCTCCATCCAGGATATCAGGGATGACCTTGGAATCACCGTGCTCCTCGTGGAACACGACATGAATCTGATCATGGATGTTTCAGATCGCATCCTGGCTCTCAATTTTGGAGAAAGGATTGCTGAGGGACTGCCGGAGGAGATTCAGAGGCATCCCGAAGTCCTGAAAGCCTATCTCGGAGAGGAAGAAAAATAGATTCTCCTCTCCCATCAAGGGAGAGGGGGTATGAGAGGCAAGAAACATTGCTTAAGGTTAAGAACATTGAAACCCTTTATGGGTTAATCATGGCGATCAGGGGGGTCTCCCTCGAAGTTCAGGAGAAACAGATCGTCTCCATCCTTGGATCCAATGGCGCCGGGAAAACGACCATCCTTAAAACCATCATGGGACTCCTGGAAGACCAGCCGGACAAGGGGACCATTGAATTCATGGGAAAGAGGATTGACGGAAAGGATGCGGAAGAGATCGTCCACCTCGGCATCTCCTATGTCCCGGAGGGAAGAGAGGTCTTTCCGGAATTGAGTGTCGATGAAAATTTGAAGATGGGGGCCTATACCCGAAAAGATAAGAAGGGGGTTAAGGAGGATCACCAGCGCGTGATCAGCCATTTTCCCATTCTTTCTCAAAGGAAGGACCAGTGGGCCGGCACCCTCAGCGGCGGAGAACAACAGATGCTGGCCATCGGCCGGGCGCTGATGGCCAGGCCCAGGCTTCTGATGCTCGATGAACCTTCCCTGGGCCTCTCACCCCTTCTCGTCAAGGAGATCTTCAGAATCGTCAAGACCATCAACGGGGAAGGGACAACCATCCTCCTCGTTGAACAGAATGCGAAGATGGCATTGAAGATCTCAGATTATGCCTTTGTGCTGGAGAGCGGAAGGATCGTGGCGGCCAATGCCCCGGATGTCCTTTTAGAGGACGAAGATGTTAAAGAGTTCTACCTGGGTATCCGGTCTGAGGAGTCGGCCAAAGGATATCAGAGGTGGAAAAGAAAGAAAAGATGGCGATAATTTAATGTCAAAGGTCAAAGTTTAAATGCCAAATCAAGCTCAAAGTTCAAATTTCAAAATCTTTCGGCTTTGGAATTTGACATTCCTTTGATATTTGGATTTTGTCATTTGGAATTTGGTGCTTTTTATTCTCCTCCCTTATACATCTTTTGAATAATATCCTTGTAGGTTTCGTTGATGGATTTCCGCTTCACTTTCATCGTGGGAGTCACTTCACCATCCTCCTCGTAAAGTTTCTTGGGGATGATGGTGAACTTCTTGACCTGCTCCACCTGGGCCAGAGTCTTATTGACCCGATCCACTTCCTTCTGAATCAATTGGTTGATCTCTGGAGCCTGGGTAAGGCTTGCATAGGTCCCGAATTGGATCTTGTTGTCCTGGGCGTACTTGATCACATTCTCCTCATCGATGGCGATGAGCGCCACCAGAAACTTCTTGCGATCTCCGATCACCACCGCATCATTGATATAGGGGCTGAACTTCAATTGATTCTCAATATTTTGGGGAGCGATGTTCTTCCCGCCCGCGGTGATGATCAAATCCTTTTTCCGGTCGGTGATCTTCAAAAAACCATCCTGATCCAGCTCTCCCACATCTCCTGAGTAGAGCCATCCGTCTCTAAGCGTCTCTGCTGTTGCCTCCGGGTTTTTAAAATAACCTTTAAAGATGCCCGGGCCTTTCACCAGGATCTCTCCATCCTCTGCGATCTTCACCTCCACGCCGGGCAGGGGTTGTCCGACTTTTCCAATTTTGAGCCGACCTTTTTGGCTAACGCTCGTCACCCCGGTTCCTTCTGTCTGACCATATCCTTCCACGAGGGGAAGGCCAATGGCATTGAAGAATTTCAGGACTTCGGGTGAGATGGGCGCGGCTCCGGAATAAGCGATCCGCACCCGATCAAACCCCAATCGTTCCTTCAGCTTTCGGAAAACAGCCGCATAAGCCGCTAAGTAAGCCACCTTCAGGTATGGGGGGATAGGCTTAAAGTTCAATTTCAGACCGGCATATTTCATCCCGATTCCCATACAGGCCTTGAAAACCATGCGCTTCAGCCAGGTGGCGTCCGACATTCGAATCATGATGCCGGAGGCATATTTTTCCCAGATTCGAGGAACACCGCAGGTGACCGTTGGTGAGACCTCTCTCATGTTATCCATGACCGTATCAGGACTCTCAATAAAATTGACAATTGTTCTGTAACGGATGTTGATCATCACGGTAAAGAGTTGTTCAAAGATGTGACACAAAGGAAGGTAAGAAAGGGTTTCATCGCGGTCTTTAACTGGATTCACATTGACCATCGCCTCACTCATATAGAGGAGGTTGCTGTGAGTGAGCATGGCTCCTTTGGGAGGGCCGGTCGTGCCGGAGGTGTAAATGAGAACCGCCAGATCATCCGGCTTGACTTCACTCACCCGTTGCTCAAATAGCCCTGGATGTTTCCCGTCATACTCTTTTCCTAACTTCAACAAATCATCAAAGCTCATCAACAGGGGATCCTGGAAGCGTTTTAATCCCTCCATCTCAAAGACGATGACCTTTTCGAGGTGAGGAGTGTCCTTCCTGAATTTCAGGGTCTTATCGAATTGCTCTTCATTTTCTGCGAAATAGAATCTCGATCCCGAATTCTGGACAATGTAGCCGCACTGTTCCGGCGCATTGGTTGTATAAACGCCTGCCGTCACCCCCCCTGCAGACATAATTCCAAAATCGGCATAGACCCATTCCGGTCGGTTTTCACTGATGATGGAAACACATTCCCCTTTTTGGAGACCAAGGCTGATTAATCCCATGGCGACTTGCCTTACTTTCTCGCCGTATTGACTCCAGGTGACATCATGCCAGATCCCGTAATCTTTGTGTCGTATGGCCACTTGATGGGGATGCTCTTTGACATGGCCCTGAAAATAAGTGAGAAGGGTCTCGTTGCTCATTGC
>DYHU01000328.1 GCA_020724025.1 Syntrophorhabdus sp.
ACATCCGCCCTCCAGAGCGTTCCCTTGGTATCTCCGAAGTAGACATAGTCAACCAGACCATCACTATTTGCATCGAAGGCGGTCGGCCCAGAGGGAATCTTATTATCGTTTGTCCCCAAATTCACCCAGCTCTTTAATGTGGTTCCTGTTTCGATATCAACGATATAGAAACTGTTCCCTATGTTAGCTCCTGCGGAATAGCCTCCGGTAATAAATGCGACATACTTGATCGTACCTCCATCATTGATTTTCCCAACATCGGGTTTGGCCCAGGAATTACCCATTTTGGGGTCGGTCCATTCCCAGAGAATATTCGGAAATTCAGGGCCATAGGCATAACCATCGGGGTTGGTGACATCGATGGCAAAGTAGTAAGGACCACCCTCTCTTAAGCCGGTGATGATGACCGTCCTCCACTTCTGCCATTCCTCCGGAGGATTGAGACTGTTGAAGAAAACATCATAGGCTTTTGGGGTTGCATCCACATAATAGTCGTGATTGGATCTTAAGTTTTTCACCTTACCGAGCGGTGTCCTTTTGGGAACAATGGCAATATGTTCCCTTCCGTCGGTGGAGGCAGTTCCCTTCGTATTTTTGATACCATGGAGCATTCCATCATTGGCGCCCACATAGACCATTTGTGTTCTGCTCTTATACCTCTGGTAGAAGGTGTTATAGCTATTCTCTCCAAAGATAAAGGGAGGGGCTCCAATAAATACGGGTGTGGAATGGTAGATATCCCCGAGTTTCCAGCCTCTATTGCTTACAATGGGTCTCTGCCCTTTATGATAGCCGGGAAGGTGGGTCCCACCTGTAGGTCTGTCATCGAAATTGGGATCCAGGGTGTAACCGATGATCGTCTTTGCGTCATCGTCATCTATGCTCCCATCTCCGTCAATATCCTCGTTTCGGGGAGTTGGGTAAACCTGGTCATAGATAGAGGAGGTATTCATGTCAAACAACTGCCTTGAGGGATTAAGAACATCGTCCTTCCAGGTCCAGACCGTCCCTCTCCCATCGATCGTCAATTTTTCACCGGCATCCCAGACTGGGTCGATGATGGTAGGTGTTGCCGGATTTGCGTCGATGATGGCGCCCGTTGCCTTATCGATATCGTATGCATAGAACCCGCCCTTCCAGGATTGATCACCTGTGAACTCAAAGAAACCTTTAAAGATACGGTCTCCGGATTTGGTGATAACAGGGTTAGATCTTCCGTAAGTTGTCTCGAGAATAGCCTGGAAGATGGACTCCAGGGCGAGTTTTAGAGAAGGCAGATCGGTTGCAAAATAGGCATTATTCGTTCCGCCGGAGGAGGCGATACTTTGGAGCGTGTTATTTCCTGTGAGGTCTGTTCCGAATCCGATGACAAATGTCTTTACATTGTTAGGGGGAGCATTAAGATTGGCCGCCTCTGTGGGTGCCGCTGTATAGTCCGGGAGTGCGCCTGAAAACCGAGCGCTCTCCAGGCCATCGGTGAGAAGGATGATGTAATTCCCCCTGCAAAGTTTACCAGGTTGATTGGGACCCGAGATTTGGCGACTTGGTGGATCTCCTCCATTATAGTTGTTGATGTAATCATTAAAATATTTAAAGGCATAAAAAAGTGAATCGGCAAGGGGTGTAAAAAATGACTCAACCGTATTCGAAGTCAACCCTGCTCTTCCGCCATACGCATGGACAGGCAATTTCGTCCAATATCTTAAGGATTCAGGGCTCTGAACAGGCGTTAAATCCAGAAAGGACGTGATCTGATTTCTGTTCGCTGTTCTAATCGCAGGTGTAAATCCAGCATCCTTATCATCAGGAAAGTTAACGAAGAAATAGCGGTTATTAAAAGTCCCCGGATTGTTGTTGAAATTCCCTCCACCATCCTTCGAAGGATAATAATTGGGGAGCTGTTGGTTTTCAGGCCAGTTTAACCCGCTCATTTTAAAGTAGCTCCATATATGGGGTTTATTATTTCCCCCATCTGCAGGATAATAGTAGGTTGACCAGTCGTAACACTTGGCTGAATCAACCTGAGTCCATTTTGTCCACTGGTTTGCATTTGGAGGAAAATTATCCGACCCGGACTCATCAGGGCAGCCTGAACTGCTGAATTCTAACCAGCCATATTCTGTCCACATGGGGCCTAATCCGCCAATAACTCCCGGAACGTAGATGGGACCATAGCATTGCCATTTTGTAGGATTGGCAACCTGGTCGGGGTCTGATGAATCAAAAGTCTGATAGGTCCCCCAATTTCGTGAGAAGTCAGCGTCGCAGGAAATAGGGTTATTGTTTGGACGATTGATATATCTCCATGTCTCTTCATAGTGGTCGTGGTAATCGGAATCATAATAATAAGTATACCGGTTATATTCCGCATTATAGACAATGTTGTTAACCCTGTATCTTAAAGTGCCGATGTATGTCCCTGGAGTTGAACCAACGGGATTCATAGGCGGCACAGCGGTCCCATTGTTAGCCGGGGAATTGGTAAAGACATGATCGTTCCGGTAAAATTCATAGCCGACAGTAACTCCATTATGGGTCGAATTCCACTCATCTACAAAACTGTTCGAGCTGTATGATATTCTGGAGTTGGAGTGCCTATAATTGTTAAATCTCCAGTATCGTTTATACCAGTACCAATATTCAGAGGCGGGAGCGGTGTAATTCCAGCGGTCTCTCTTGTAGTAGCCTCTCCTCTTTTCTGTCTTGAACTGAGCATAAGTGGCAAAGCCCAGATTGACTCTGTCTTTAACCACATCCTCAATGACCTCTTTCAAGGCCAGCTTAGCCTGGTAAAGTTTGCTGGAGGGATGGTTTGCCCCTGATTCAAAATTGTATTGAGTGTACCCTGGATCGCAGGGCGGGGCTCCCCCATTCGTTGTTTGAATCCTTCCAAAGGTATCGACACAGACATTACCGGAGGTGGCATCCGCTTGATTGGGTTTCTTGTCCATGGAACTGGAGGTGTCGAAGATGATCATGACATTAGGGGTTTTGACCTGGAAAATGTCTTCTTGGGCATGAGCCAGAAGAGGAAACAAAAGCAGAAAGGATAAAATATATGGAATAGGTCGAATCATCTTTTTCTCCTTTTTGAGAGCCTCATTAATGATGAACTCGTAAAAAGTCAAAAAGTAGGTTTTTCCGTCATTCCGGCGAAAGCCGGAATCCAGTCCTGTCAAGCAGTTATAAATTCTCTGGACTCCGTTTTTCAACGGAGTGACGACTTCTTACGAGTTCATCTCTCATCAGTTATACTTCCTTATTTCAGAAACGTTTCCTCCGCCGCTGGGGTCAATCTCCTCGATCGATTCAACCGAAACCCTGCCTGCGAATGGAAAATTGGGAGCCACTCCTTCTGAGTTGACTCGAAAAACCTGATAAAGAACCCCTCCCCGGTTCACTTCGCCCAGCGATATACTGGTGATATTATAAGTGATGTTGCTTCCTGGGATGGTTTCAGAGTAAGAAGTTTTTGTTCCATCCTGTATTTGAGGGTCCCTCGGCGCCCTTGCACGGAAATCATCTATCCCACCATCGGCGCCATAGAAAGCCGTATTGTAGATCCTCTGGTTACCAGCGATGCTTGTCTCAAAGGTGGTGGTCGTTATGGCATTAATGCCGATTATGGTCAGAATTAAGAGCATGACCAGGGCGAGCACCAAAGCCATTCCTTCCTG
>DYHU01000045.1 GCA_020724025.1 Syntrophorhabdus sp.
AAAAACCGGCGAATAACCGTTTGTACAATGGTGCTGGGGTCAGACCTGATTATTGAGTTTAAAAGGAAAATGTGCAGCGATTAACAATCGAGGGTCCGAAGGAGAACATTTGTTAATACAGCGGATGCCATAACAAATCACACCAGCGCCTGCTACCGTCAGGCAGGGGTGGCTTACAGCCCCCGTTGATCAGACAAACCATTTCATGGAAATGACATTGCCGCCGGCGGCTTTCAATTCTTCTCGAATCTTCTTCACCATTTGAACGGCGGCAGGATTATCGCCGTGAACACAGAGCGTATCCGGACGGAGTTCGATCTCCGTTCCATCGATGGCAATTACCTTTCCCTCCAGGGCCATCTTTAACGCCCTTCTTGCGACTACCTCATGATCCTCGATGACTGCTCCTTTCTCTCTTCGGGGAACGAGTGAGCCGTCATTCCGGTATGCCCTATCCGGAAAGGCCTCGAAGGCGATGCGAATGCCGTATCGTTTTCCCATTTCGAGAAGGGGCTCATTGTTAGAAGATGCGAGGACGACCAGAATGATTTCCTTATCCACTCTGGAGATTGCCTCTGCCATTGCCTCCCAGATCTTTGGGTTGGCCACGGCCATATTATAGAGGGCTCCGTGGGCTTTCATATGTTGAAGCCTGAGCCCCTGGGAGATGGCAAAGGCCTGAAGGGCTCCTGTCTGATAGAGGATATAGTCCTGAATCTCTTCAAGAGTGGCGTCAATATTTCTTCTTCCGAAGCCTATTAGATCCGGAAACCCGGGATGGGCTCCCACCTCCACTCCATATTGTTTGGCTAAGGAGACGGTCTTTCTCATCACGGACGGATCTCCTCCGTGAAATCCACAGCCAATGTTAGCAGAGGTGAGATGAGGGATGACCTCTTCATCAAGTCCTATTTTATAGGCACCAAAACTTTCTCCCACATCGGAGTTAAGGTCAATTCTTATTTTATTGCTCATTTCCCCTCCTCCAGCACCATCTCGATTGCCCCCTTTGGGCAGAGAGAGGCGCAGATCCCACACCCTTTACAGTAATCCAGGTCGATCAGGACCTCTCTTGTTTTTTCATCACGGGTAATGCAGAGATCCGGGCAGAGGAGGCCACAGATCTCACAGTACTGACAATCCCTTAGACCCAGACAGCGCTCCGCCTCTTTGATCGCCTCTTCCTTCAAAAGGCCAAATTCAACAGGAGAGAAACCCTTCCTTCTCGCTTTGACCGAAAGGGTCTTTCGTTTTGTTTTCGATGCAATGTCTATTTTACATTCTTTGGTCATATTTTGAGTTCGGAGTTCGGAGTTCGGAGTCAAAAACCTTAATACTCCGAACTTCTACGAGAGAAACCGAGCAATGACTTCCGCTCCTCTCTTTCCTGCGGCGATAGCATCAATGGCCCAGCCCGGCCCGGTGACCATATCTCCGCCTGCAAAGACCCCTTTCATGCTCGTCTCGCCTGTCTCCGGATCGACACGAATCGTTCCATCCGGATTCTTTTCCAGTCCCTTTAAGGGGTTTTGATCCACCCTCTGTCCAATGGCTGAGATGATCGTCTCCGCATCGACTTTGAAATGGGAGCCTTGAATCGGGACGGGTTTTCTTCTTCCCTTTTCATCGGGTTCACCCAGACGCATCCTGATGCACTCCATTCCAATTGCTTTTCCGCCCCTTCCGATCATCCTGACCGGAGCGGTGAGAAGATGGATGTTCACCCCTTCACGGATCGCCTCCTCCACTTCTTCGGGGATGGCCGGCATCTCTTTCCTCGATCTCCGGTAATAGAGATCAACCCTCTTCGAACCGAGACGAAGGGCGGAGCGGGCCACATCAATGGCCACATTCCCACCGCCAATAACCGCCACCCTTTTCCCCATCTCCACTTTT
Organism: Syntrophorhabdus sp.; assembly: GCA_020724025.1. The sequence continues at coordinate 1,897 of DYHU01000045.1, forward strand.
TTCCCGAGATTGATGTCCCTTAAAAATTCTACACCCGGAAATACTCCGCGAAGAGACTCACCCGGAACATCTAATTTTGAATTCCGATGGGCTCCCATCGAAAGATAGATGGCATCGAATCCGGATCTTTTAAGAGTTCTGCCGTTCCCATCGAAACGGAAGGGATGATGGGTCTCCATCTCAACGCCCAATTCCCTGATCCCGTCAATCTCCATCCGGAGGATCTCTCTGGGCAGCCGAAATTCGGGTATGCCGACACGGAGCATACCTCCAAGAACGGGCAGGGCTTCAAAGATCGTCACCCTGAAACCTGAAAGGCTCAGATCATTGGCGCAGGCCAGGCCCGCAGGACCGGAGCCGACCACCAGGATCTTTTCACGCTTCTTCCTCTTTGGCCCCTTCTTCGTTTTATCTCTTTTACGATCGTACTCTGCTATAAACCGTTTCAGCAATCGGATGGGAACAGGATGATCCACGTCCTCCCGCAGACAGGCCTCTTCGCAGGGATGGTGGCAGATGAACCCGCAGACCGCAGGCAAGGGATTGACCTCGCGGACCAGTTCCAGGGCCTCCTTGAACTTTCCTTTTGCAATGAGGGCCACATAGCCCCTTGTATCCTGACGGATCGGACAGGCTTCCTGGCAGGGAGGAAGAGGGACATTTCCCTGAACCTTTTTTCTCTCCATCTTTCCGCTGTAGAGGGTTCCCCGAAGGCTCTCCTCTTCCAATCGGTACTCCGGGATGAACTCAGCAGGGCATCCCCTGATACAGACATCGCAGCTCTGACACCGTGAAGACTGGATGAGCGGACGATGGGTTCTTCCTTCAACCATGGACCTTCCTCCCCAGCTCCATACCGGCTCGAAGGGCCTTCAGGTTGAGCGACCGGAACCGCTCGCCGACATGCATGGAAATCGCCTTCCGTATGGCTCCGGGTGAGACGATCCGGGTGGCCTCAATCAGGGCTCCTAAGAAGACGATATTGGCGGCCTGCTTGTTTTTCAATCTCTTCATGGAGACTTCGGTCGCAGGGATGCCAAGTTGCTTCACTCTAAGATCGTCCTTCGGAGTCACAAAGCCCTGATCGTAGAGAATTAGGCCGGACTCCTCTCTCACGTCTGTGCAATAGATATTGTATGCTCCCTGTGACATGGCAATGAGAATGTCGGCAATCGTCAGATGGGGAAAATCGACCGGGCCATCGGAGAGGACGATCTCCGATTTACAGCCTGAACCCCTTGCCTGAGCCCCGTAAGAATTCGATCCGGAGATATACTTTCCATCGAATACGCCTGCCTGGCCCAGAAGAAGGCCTGCGAGGACTACCCCCTGACCCCCGAAACCACTCAGGCGCACCTGTTTGATCCCGGTCATGATAAAAATTCTCCTGTGATGATTTTTTCAGCCCGCTCCTCCTCGGTCAACCCCTCTGCCTCGTCCTCGAAGATGCATCGCCGGATCAGATCTTTCATCATCTCGTCCGGCCGGTCGAGGCGATTTCGCCTTCCGAATTGGGTGGGGCAGGGAGAGAGAACCTCGATGAAAGAGAATCCCTTATGGAGAAGCGCCTTCTTAATGGATTGTATGAGCGAAACGGGCTGGGTGACGGAGAAACGTGCTACATAGGTGGCTCCTGCTCCCTTTACTAATTTGCAAAGATCAAAGGGACGGTAGGGATTTCCCTCTCCAGTGGTTGAGGTCTTTGAACCTCTGGGTGTGGTCGATGCCACCTGTCCTCCTGTCATCCCATAGATCATATTATTGGCACAGATGACCTTCAGATCGATATTTCTCCTTGCCGCATGGATGAGATGATTTCCGCCGATGGAGGAGAGGTCACCATCACCGCTCACCACCATCACACAGAGGTCAGGATTATAGAGTTTGGCGCCGGTGGCAAAGGCCAGTGCCCTTCCGTGAAGAGTGTGGAGGGTGTCTCCGTTGTAGTGGGGACTCGGTATCCATGCGGCACAGCCGATGCCCGAAACAAAGAGCATCTTCTTCATATCCATCTTCAGCTCATCGATGGCCCTCAGGATGAGACCCATGAGAATGCCATGGCCGCACCCCGGGCAGAAGGGTGTCGCCTTTACGCCCGGCCGGATATATTTTTCCAAGGCTCTTGCCATTGTTGAACCTCATCCTGTGCTGACGCTATGCAGTTATCAGTGTCTTGTCATAAACGGAAATGGGGTGATAGGGGGATGAGGAGATGGGGTGAGATTCAATTTTTCTAAATCTCCCTATCTCCCTATTTCCCCAACTCCCTATATCTTCTTCAATGCTTCTATGATCTTTTCGGGCCCGATCACTTCTCCGCTGGTCTGGCCCAGGGAGATGACATCGCACTGCACATACCTTTTCACTTCCCCTGCTACCTGTCCAAGATTCATCTCCGGAACCATGATCTTCTTCACCTTTTTCCCCAGTTCTGCCACTGCCTCGTCCGGAAAGGGCCAGAGGGTCTTGAGCCTCAGCATTCCCACCTTCGTTCCTTCTTTTCTCAAACGTTTGACGGCATAGAGGCTGGTTCGGGCTGTAAATCCATAGGCGATCACAGCCATATCCGCATCCTCTAAAAGATAGTCCTCTGTTTCGATGATCGATCTCTTATGATTCAAAATCTTTTTATTGATCCGTCCGACGAGTCTGGCGTGAATCTCCGGATCATCCGTTTTTCTGAACCCATAACCATCATGGGTGGACCCGGTCACCGAGAGCCGTTCTCCCTCTCCGAAAGAGGGCATGGGAGGCACCCCATCTTCCCCCTCGATATCAAAAGGGGCTCCCCCTTTCTCTTTCTTTCTGTCCCAGACCTCCACCCTGGAAGCCACCCGGATCGTCTCCCTTAGATGGCCGATGGCTTCATCCGCCATTACCAGGGTCGGAACCCGGTATTGCCCACTGAGGTTGAAGGCCCGAAGCGTGAGGTCATACATCTCCTGTGAAGACCAGGGAGAGAAGGCAATCACCTGATAGTCTCCATGGGAGCCCCATTTGGCCTGCATGATATCTCCGCTTCCAACTTTAGTGGCCTGCCCTGTGCATGGTCCTGCCCTCTGAACATCGACGATCACACAGGGGGTCTCGGTAAAAGCGGCATATCCGATTGATTCCTGCATCAGGCTAAATCCCGGACCGGAGGTGGCGGTCATCGCCCTGGCGCCTGCCCAGGAAGCCCCGATCACGGCGGAGATGGAGGCGATTTCGTCTTCCATCTGAATGAAGACGCCTCCAACTTCCCTCAGACGGACAGCCATGCGCTCCATCAGTTCGCTCGATGGGGTGATCGGATAACCCGCATAAAACCGGCATCCTGCTGCGATTGCCCCTTCTGCCGCGGCTTCGTTACCCGAAAAGTAATGCATCCCTTTCGGAAAGGGAGACTTCATCCACTTTGATGTCATATTCGTTTCCACCGGTTTTAGAAATAAAATAGAATCATTAGGAAATTTAATCGATTTTTATCTCAAGGTCAAATCCTTTATTGAAAACCACACCTCATTAAACGCCCGAGGAGCATATTTAGGACTGTCTCCATTTTCCCTTGGCTTTCATGGCTTCAATGACCCGTTCCTGGGCCATTTCCAACGCCGCTTCTATGGGCGATACTTTAGCTTTCAGAGATTTTTCAAACATCTCCCTGGTATTGTTTCTGATCTTCTCTCGGGTTGATTCAAAGGCTTGGGAAGGTGTTCCGTTAATCGATTCGATGTAGGCTGAAATTACTCCACCAGCATTGGCGATAAAATCCGGAACAAACCAAATTCCCCGACTATGAAGAACTTTCTGAGCATCGGCCGAGGTGGCAAAGTTTGCCCCTTCGGCAATGACTTTTGCCTGTATCCTTCCAACATTTTCCTGGTCGATGACATCGCCCTTTGCTGAAGGGACCAGTATATCTACCGGTAAAAATAGCTCCTCTCCTGGAGGAAGGTGATGGCCCTTTTGATAATAAATCACCTTCCCGCTCTCATGCTTGATTCTCACTAATTCTGGGACATCTATTCCCATAGAGTCATAAACAGCACCGGAAGTGTCGGCCACCGCGACAATGCTTGCTCCCATTTCATGTGCGAATTTGGCCACTCCCTTTCCTACAGCACCAAAGCCTTGGATGGCGAGTGTCGCTTTGGAAAATTCGATTTTAGCGAATTCACAGGCAACTTTAATAGACTCCACGACACCATAACCCGTGATCATTAGCTCATCGTAAGGAATCCCTCCCAAGAAGGCTGGTTTTCCAGTTGAGGCCTTGGGATCTCCTAACTCGTCCACTACAAGTGCCGCATCCAACTCCGTGAGCCCCATGTCCAGGCCGAAGACGTATTCCGTGGGAATGATATTTCTTAACGCCTTGGCATAGGCCCGGATGATGGCCTCCCGGTTGGGATCCCTTGGTTCTGCTACGATTCCTCCTTTAGCACCTCCGAAAGGGAGATCAGCAGCAGCATTCTTCCAGGTCATGATCCGGGCAAGCCGCATCACATCCTGTATGCTCAGATCAGGGGCCATGCGAACCCCCCCTTTTCCCATTCCACGGGCGGTATTGTCGATGACCAAATACCCCAACATGCGTGATTTGGGGTCATAGACTACAAGGATCTTTTCGGGTCCAAAAGCATCCGGTTCAAACTCCAAGGTCTTACGCATCATAGATTTACCTCCATTACCACATTTTGAGCTGTATTATTTGATTTTGAATAACAAGGATGGGGCCAAAAGGAAACTATGTGACGATCTTGTCCAACTTTATTACCCTCCTCCTACCAGAGGGATAAGCCGGATCGTTTCTCCGTCCCGTGGATGATAATCCAACTCTACAACTTTATCCTCACAAGTCGCTGCCAGAATCGCTTCAAGGGGAATTTTTAGCTCTTCCAGTATATCCCGAAGGGATCGAGCTTCTTCCAGGAACAAGGATTGATGTCCTTCTGGAGGGAAATAATCTTTCAATGAACCAAGTCCTTCTAATCGGATTTCCACGATCCAATTTCCTTAGCTTCCTGGGAAAGGCCAAGGCGCTCCAATGTCTCGGGTAAGGGAATACCGTTTTCATCCCACCCACGAAGCTTGTAGTATTCGTCAAGGAGATGGTCCACCTGGTCACGGGAGAGGGTTTTTCCTCGAGTGGGACCAGTTTGGACTGGCTCCCCCATCCATCGCCCCGGCGGATAATCGCAATGCCGTCCGTAGTCAGGATTCTCTCGAATGTTAAACAGGCGGGTGAGGTTCCAGATCCTTTCGGAGATTTCAAGAAGTTCTTCTATGGTCTTGTCCATTCCAGTGCAGGCGTTCAGGGCTTTTACATAAAGGGAGGGTGAGATGTCCAGCTCGATCCAAGGAAGCCTGCAGACCCCCAGGACGTCGAAAAGGGGCCGAAGATGCTGAAGCTCGACCACACGCTGGGCCTTACCTTCCAAAGAATTCCTTCCCAGGGTAATATCTCCCGTCACCGCCCACGAAGGTCGGTGATGGGCGCCAATGTCCGAGGTCATGTAGGAGAGCATCATGGCTGGGGCGTTGCGGGATTCATAACCACTTATTTCCAGCCCCTTAACCTCCATGGCAAAGTATTCGGACCCTTTACCCCAGACGCGTGCCGCTGCCCTGACTCCCTGGCAGAGAAGATCACCAATGCCTTCCCTACGGCCCATCTTCTCCAGAAGTTTAAAGACAGCTTCGCTCTTTCCAAAGCGAAGGGCTAAGCCGTCTGTTTCTTTCTCCCCAATGATCCCTCTCTCGAAGCATTCAATGGCAAATGCAATGGTGCTTCCAGCCGATATTGTGTCCAATCCTAACTCGTCACAGAGGTAATTGGCATAAGCCAAGTCTTCAATGTTAGACAGAGCACAGTTGCCTCCAAGCAGGGCAGCCGTCTCATACTCTGGTCCTTCTACGTATATCTCCTTATCCTCTCTGTGGATACGCGAATATTTGCCACAGGCCATGGGGCAGGCAAAACACCCTTTGTCCTTGACCACAATCCGCTCCCTCATGATAATACCGCTGATGTCAGTAAAGGCGGAGAAATGGCCTGATTGAAAGTTCCGTGTAGGGAAGGTTCCAATTCGATTGGACCAGGAGACCACGCTGCTCGTGCCGTATTTTTGCCAGAGCTCTAAGGCATGGTGGCTCATACAGGCCTGATACATTTTCTTTCCAACTTCCAGGGCGCTCCTAAAATCTGCTATGGGAATATCTTGAGTTCCTATCACTGCAATGGCTTTAAGCCGTTTGTTTCCAAAGACCGCTCCGATTCCACAGCGACCGGCTTGCCTTCCGAAATCATGAGAAACACAGGCGATAGGAACCTCTTTCTCTCCGGCTGGGCCAATGGTTAAACATTGGTATTCTTCTCCGAGGTCGTCCTTAAGGACACGCTCCGTCTGAATGGCACCCATTCCCCAATATTTCTGACCCGAGAGGAGGTTCACATCGCCATCCTTGATATGCAGGAGAGTCGGTTCCTTTGCTTTTCCTTCCAAGATCAACAGGTCGTAGCCTGCTTGCTTGAGTTCTGTTGCAAAATGGCCACCGACGTTGGATTCACCATAGCCTCGGGTAGATGGAGACTTTGCCCCGAGGATGGTCCGGCCAGCCGAGGGAACGAACTGGCCTGATAAGGGGCCGGTGGCCACAATTACCTTGTTCTGCGGTCCCAGAGGATCGATGCCCCTCAGCAGTTCGTCATATAGAATGCGGGCAATGAATCCTCGACCACCGATGTATTTGCGGCAAAGGGATTCCGGTAGGACTTCTTTATTGATTTCCCCTGTGGTCAAATCCACCATTAGGATCATTCCTGTATAACCTTTCATCCCGATAGCATTTTGTCTCATTATCCCCTCAAGGAAAGGGCATTATAAGCGCAAATTTCCACACATTCGAAGCAATTGTCACATTTAATGGGCGTAGGAAATTCAGGGTGAATGGATAGAACCCCTTGTGAACACGCTTCCACGCATGCCCTACAAAATGTGCATTTTTCTGGATCTAAAAGGTATCGATCCCCGTCTCGGCGAATGGCCTCTTCGGGGCAGACCTCCGCACACTGCCCACATTGAATACAAATGTACACGCGATATTCCCCTGGGTCCGGGAAACGGGCCTCAATCTTTAGGGCCGACTTCTTGGGATTATTTACCTTGAAGTGAACCAGAGCGCAAACAATCTGGCATGAGCGACAGCCAGTGCACAGTTGATTGTCCACATAGATTTTCATGGATTGCTTCTAAAAAAATTATAATCAATAGTTAAGCTGTGGTGGTTGAAGGGTCCTCGAACTCTATCGTGGCCTTCTTGTCACCAAGACATGGCAAGAGCTCTCACGCAATACCCTCTCTGCCGTGCTTCCAAAGAGAACATGCTCCCACCCGCTCAGGCCATGGCTGGCCAACACGATCAGATCGATGCCATTCTCTTTTGCGTAGCGTATGATCTCAACATAGGGTTTCCCTCGAAGCATCTTGTACTGACAGGACTTCACCTCCAGGGAAATTTTTGCACAAAATTCTTTCAGTTTCTCCTCTCTTTCTGTCCCCACAGTTTGAGCAACCCGGATCCAGTCCATTTTGATATTCGAAGAGATTTCAAACTCAGCGATATGTCCGGGATCCTGATAGACATGGACAACGTGAAGCGTAGCTCCATATTTTTTCGTGATATCGATCGCAAACGGCAGGGCTGCCCTGGCGCTCTCTGAAAAGTCGGTACAATAAAGAATGTTGTTATAGGTAACCATAACCTCCCTCCTTTCACGGATTAGAGCATAAAGATGGCCACGATCACCACTCCAACAAATCCCGCGAGAGTGGGCCAGAGGTTACGTCTTGCAATTTCAACCGGGTCTGTCCCGGTAATGGCGGCGGCGGGGATGACGGCCCAGGGGATGATGCATCCGCCTCCCACGGCCACGGCAAAGTATTGACCCAGGGCACCCAAGGTCGCAATATCCAGTTTCGTTGCTCCACCCAAAGCCTGGGCTAAGGTTCCAACGAGAGGTAATCCGGAGAATCCAGAGCCGTCGAGTCCTGTAATTCCTCCTACCACGGCCTGAACAACGGCAACCGGAATCCGGCTCAGGGGGACGGCATTTGCCAGTGCCTGGCCTAAGTCGAAGAGGAGTCCTCTTGCTCCTTCGCCGAAGATTGCTTTTGCCGTTCCGGGAGAACCCATGAAGAAGAAACCTGCGATCAGAAAGACAGGAGCAAAGATCCGTACACCGAACATGAAGCCTGCCCGGGAGTGTTCAGTCAGTTTCCCAAACCCTTCCCGGCCATAGACTCCAAAGGCGACGATCACCATGATGAGGCCAACCGTACCTCCCAGAAGGGCTGTGGCATCGCCTCCGCGGAGCTTAAATACCAGCATTCCTGCGATGACAAGGGCAAACAGGATTGCAATGATCCAGAGGGCAGACTTTTTAAAGACGGGGGCCGCCTTTATCCATTTCTCTCTTTCTGCTCTGGCCTCGGGACCGATCTCAAAGGGAGCCCACTCGATGGGTTTTCCGACGCTGGCACGGATATTCTTCTTCACTGCCATGAAGGAGAGGGGTAGGGCAATGGCTCCCCAGACGATGAGCATGGGAAGGCTCTTCGACATCACTGCTGTCACTGCAACGCCGGATGCCTTTGAGGTGATCCCCGGCGCCCCCTGGATGATGAAGTCCGTGGTGAGGGCGCACCCGTATCCGAACATGCTGATCGCCATGGCTGCGCTGATCGGCGGAAGGCCTGCTTTGATGGCCCCGGGCAGAAGCAGGGCGCCCACCAGAGCGATGGCTGGAGAAGGCCAGATCACCCATGCCACGATCATGATGACAAAGCCCATAACCCAGAAAGCGATCTCCGGAGACTTCATCATCCCTTGAACGGGCCGGAACATCATCTCCGCAATGCCGGATTCCTCCAGCATCTTTGCCATGGCGACGATCAGAGAGATGATTACAACCACGCCCAGAAGTTCGCTGAAGGCAACCGTGACGGCGTTGAAGACGGCCTGGACAGCCTTGACCAGGTTCCCCGTGATCACCCAGGAGAGAATGAAGGATCCAATGATACAAACCAGTGGTGTCTCCCTTCTTAATGCCATCGTGACAAGGACAATGATGATAAAGATTACATAGACCCAATGTGCCGCAGTGAGTTCTACCATAGGACACCTCCTTGGTTAAAAAGAATGTTTAGAAAAAATTCCTATCATCCCGGCCTGATCCACCCTCTTCTCGATCTCCTTTGGATCAGTTGAATAGAGGCCTCTCTGTTTCATCCGATCGAAGTAGACGGAGCCGGAGAACGTATATTTGTAGCCCAGGCCCTCTTCGGTCTCCATCTGAGTGCGAACATAAGTAATCGCATCACCTACGGCGAGCGTGTTAGGGAAGATGAGGGGTTTCTCCTTTATGATATTCCTGACGGCATTGTACCCGGCGAGTGTTCCGGTGACGATCGCCTCGGTATGGCCCACCAACAATCCTGCCTTCTCTCCGGCGCAGAAGAGATTTTCAATCTCGTTCACCTTCAGAGTATCATCCCTGGGTGCCATGCCCACATAGCGAATGGAGTTACCGATGCCTCCTGCATAGGGGTCCTCATATCGGGCATTTTCGAATCCAGGGATTCGGCGGAGGGCCTCCAAGGGGAAGAAAGGCGTCATCAGTTTGGCATGTCCGGTATTTAATAAGACAAGGTTTTCCTCAAACTCGGGAAGGGCATATTGTTGGCAGGCTTTGATGGAGAGTTTTTCTTTCGATCGCTCTAAAGGAGGAACGGGGATGATCGCCACCCCTTCCTTTTCGAGGCGATCGACAATCTCACGAGAAAGGGATTCCTTGAAGAGCTTGCAGGATCCGCTCATCGCCCCGATCTGATCCCCTTTCCTTCCAACCATTTCCTTCACGCCGGCTTTGGCCGTAAGGCTGATCCGTCCGCCGAAGGAAGGACAGCGCAGGATGCACATGGCACAGCCATTCCCATACTTGGTGCAGTTGGCAGGGGGGCCAGCCGTACCGGTCGTGTCGATGAAAATATCTCCTTCAATACGAATCTTTTCCTCCGCCTGTTTTCCAATCACGGCTTTGATCTTATTCCCCTCCATCTCCACATCCTCAATCCGGGTAGAAAGAAGAATATGGATTCCCTTTTTAAGAAGGGATGTCTTAACCAGTGGCTCCATCGTTGCCACGTTGTAAAGGGAAACATGGTGATGACCTGGAAATTCGATGTTTCGATGGAGGGTATTCTGATCGATGAGTTGAAAGAGTTCACCCCCTCCTAGGGCGATCATCTCTTCGGCGGCAGTGAAACGGCCATTGTTTCGCATAATCCCCCCGACCAGGCCGGTTCCCAAAAGCATGTCGGTCCGTTCGAATAGAATAACCTCAGCACCCTGCTTCTGCGCAGAAACCGATACGGCACAACCTGACCAGCCGCCACCAACAACAATCACCTTCATGGCAAGAAACCTCTCTTTCCTATAAATGAGAATGTAGAAGGGTTGTGTATGTTACCATCACAACGAGTTCACTGCCGGCCTTGTCTTTTTTTCTGCTGCCTTCTGCCAGGAATAGACCGGGGGGAGCTCGGTCAAAAGCGATTCTGTGACCACGTCCAGAAAGACAGGTTCCCGGCTGGTAAAGGCCTCATCGAGGCCTTCCTCCAGCTCCCTTGGGGTCTCAATATGGAAAGCCCTGAGGCCAAAAGATTGAGCAACCCGTGCCATATTACCCGATGTGAAATCTACCGACAAGAATTTATTTTTACTGTATAGCGCCTGAAGGGCCTTGATCCAGCCAAAACAACCATTATTAAAATGGATCAGTACCGCGGGTATCCCCAGGCGTGCTAATGTTTCTAACTCCCCTGCGGACATTCCCAGACTGCCGTCACCAAACAGGCCCACAACCCGGGCCCGGGGATGAGCCAAGAAGGCGCCCACCACAGCCGGAATAGCATAGCCAAGGCCTCCGTAGGACCGAGGGATGATGAACCTGGAACCGCTTCCCTGCAGTTTTAAAAAACGGGTGATATAGGGGGTAGGGGTGCCAGCATCAGCGATCACAATGGAGGGAGAAGGCAGCCGCCGGTTTAAAGCATTTATGATCCGTTGTGGTTTGATAGGAACGGATCCAGATTTAAGCATTGCCTCTGAGTCTTCCCAGAACCGGGTTCTTGCCCGGTTGAGATCCTCTACCCAGGGAGATGGCGTGCGCGCTTCAACCTCTCTTTTAAGGAGGATGACAAGATCCTCCAGCACAAGCCTGGCATCTCCGGCCACACTCAGGGTATTGGGGAAGTTATTGGACAACTGCTTTGGATCGAGATCGATTTGAATAATTTTACGATCTGGCTGATAGGAAGGAAGAGTCCATCTGATGGTGGAGACCGAGCCCATCTTGCAACCGATATAAAGAAGAAGATCACCCTCTTCTACGGCTCGATTTGCATAGGGGTGAAATCCATTATCTCCAACCACCCCCAGGGCTAAAGGGTGGTCGTCGGGCATGATCCCCTGACCGGAAATGGTGGTGACAACCGGAGCGGCAAGCCACTCTGAAAGGACCATGATTTCCTGACTCGCCTGGGAATGGTTAGCACCACCTCCGGCAACGATCACGGGCCTATCAGCCCTCAGAAGATGGAGGACAATCTCTTCCAATACCTTTCGGCTCCCGTGAGTTCGGTAAGCCGGATAGGCGATGCACTCGGGTTCGACAAAGATATGTCGCCTCTCCTCCTGGAGTTCTCCCACCAGGGTTTCTTGCGGAAATACAAGGTGTACCGCCCCGGGACGACCCGATGTTGCGATGCGGAAGGCACGCCGGATGGTCTCCGGGATCTTTTCGGTCTGCTTGATGATACCGGACCACTTTGTAATGGGTTCGAAGAGCTTTTGGCAGTCCAGCTCAGTGATCGCCCCCCTTCCTTCGTGTGCAAGGGAGATGTCGGAAGTGAAAAGAATGACCGGAATGGATGAGGCATTGGCCTCTGCCACACCGGGGACGGAATAAAGGGCTCCGGCACCGCTGGGGCACTCACAGATGCCGGGCCTGTGGGAGATGCGGGCATAGGCATCGGCCATGAAACTGGCAGATCGTTCGTCCCTTGCCATGATGTGCCGTATGTGCGGGCTGGCATCGTAAATTGCCTCATATAGTGGAAGACTCGTATCTCCGGGAACTCCGAAGATTATTTCCACTTTATATTCGATGAGCATTCGGATAAGAGCTTCTGCCCCGTTCATCATCATTTCTTTATTTATTTTGTGGTTAGAATCTCAGCCATTTTCTTGCCATATTCCTGAAGACTCGAATTTCCGGCTTTGTCCAGCGGTGTCGCCGTCACCCTCTGATCCAAGAAAAAAATTGGAACCCCTGGAAGAAGCTTCTCCAAGGCTTTGCCCAAGGGAATACCATTTTCATAAATCTCATGGGCATGGGAATTACCCAGAAGGAAGTTCAGGCCCAGTTCTTTAGCCTTTTTTACCAAAGCGCTATCGGGTCTGACCCGGCTAATCGAAGCAATTACTGTATCCATGCCAGGATTGTCTCGGTAGACCTTTTCCAGATGCTCAGGCTTGAAGCCAGTATGAGGAAAGATATGAATGATGTTCTGTACTTTGCTGTCCGGAGAACCCAGGAGGATGGTTGGCTTGTTCACTGCAAGGGATTCCTGAATGTCACTGTTCTTCCAGAAATCCCTTTCTATTTGTAAGAATTGATCCCGCTCCTTTTCCGACATCATGTTCTGTAATCGCTCAACAATATCCTTGAGATTCTTGGTCTCGGGAAAGACCTTCCCCAAAAAGAGAACATTTCCGTGGATCCCCCCATAGTTGAGATCTACCTTCTCCAATTTGTAGCCATGAAGAAAAGAAATCCCCGGATGGCGTCCATGGAATGCTTCATGGGCTTCAAAGACGTTGATTCCATACAGGCCGCAGTAATCTTTGATCAGCACCCCCCCAAAGTTAGTGGCGTCTGCAAAAGGATGATGGGCAACAAGGACATTGATTCCCATGCCACCTGCCAGTTCGATCACAACCTCGGTGATCGTCATAACCACGCCGATCTTCTTTACCTGATCATCCAACCTTCCATATACCAAGCCAGGGGTCTCTGTCACGGCCTTCCCTGGAATGTTAGAGGATTTAGTGACGATGAAAGGATTTGACTTGGCAAAAGGGTTTTCTTCCGGTCCCACAACGCGGCCTTTTGTTATCACCTTCATGGCTTCCAATACATCTCTAACCGTATAGACCTTCTGCTGCCCATAACTTAATGCGGTGAAAAAAAGCCAACAAAGGCTCAGAGTGAAAATGAAAATGGTAATGCTTCTTTTACCTTTCATGATTTTTCCTCCTCGTATAATGTAATTTGTTAGCGAAGATCTCTTCCAAGATACTAATTACTATATTCGCCTATAAGGGGGATATTATTTATTGAATCAATGGATTAGTGTTAATTTATATTAGCAAGAATTATACCAATCTGTTAAGTTGGAATAACATATTGAAATGAAAATATTTTTTTAAATAATGTCAATTTCAGCTTTAAATAAAAGTAAAATAAATGTTACATTTTTTGAAATTTCAGGGGAAAATATGGTTTTTTTCAAACCTAATTGTAACTAAAATTTTACAATAAGTAACTTATTTGTTACAAATTGACTTGAAGCTCTTTGATCTTTCGGTAAAGGTGTTGGCGGCTGATTTTCAAGTATTTAGCTGTTTTTGAGATGTTCTTTTTTTGGAAGACAAGAGAGTTGGTGATGAAATCTTTTTCGGCCGCCTTTAAAGCCTCTTTTAAGGACAGGTTGGGGGGAGGGCTTTGAGAAAACCTCGGAGACGGAAGAGTAAGGCTTTCAAGTGTGAGGATCTCTTTTCTCTCAAGAATAACCATCCTCTCAATATAGTTTTGTAGCTCTCGCACATTGCCCGGCCAAGAGTAATTAAGGAAGTTATTCATTGTTTCTGGTGAGATGCCCGAAATGTTTTTGTTATATTTTTCTCGAAAGAGCTTTAAGAAATACATGGCCAGAATAGGAATGTCTTCCACTCGTTCTCGAAGGGGCGGAAGTTCAATGGGGATAACATTCAGTCGATAGAAAAGATCTTCCCTGAAGCTCTTGGAAGCCAGGGCTTCATTAATATCCTTGTTTGTGGCTGCGATAATTCGTAGATTCACACGAATAGGCTCTGTTCCACCAACCCGCTCGAACTGCTGTTCCTGAAGAACACGGAGAAGTTTCACCTGGATGCCTGGAGAAACCTCTGTGATCTCATCGAGGAAAAGCGTGCCTCCATCGGCGAGTTCGAACCTCCCTTTTTTCTGGTGAAAGGCCCCGGTAAAAGCTCCTCTCTCATGGCCGAAGAGCTCGCTCTCGATGACGCCTTCAGCTAGGGCTCCACAACTGACAGCTACGAAAGGCTTATCCTTGCGGGAACTCTGTTGATAAATGGCGCGAGCGATCAGCTCTTTCCCCGTTCCACTTTCACCCCGGATTAAGACTGCTGCGTCGCTATCGGCGATGGTCTCAACTAATTTTAAAATTGCCAACATCTTGGGGCTGTTCCCCACAATATGTTCAAAAGATCCATCTTTTTTAAATTTTTGGTACAGTTGGGCATTGTGGATGGACACTGCTGCTTGGCTTGCCAGGATGGTGGCAATTTCAAGATCAAATTGATCAAATTTCTTGTAACGGTCGCTGTTCAAGTCCAGGACGCCAATGACCTTCCCCTCTCGAATAAGAGGAACGGCGAGCTCGGACTTCACAAACCTGGAGGCCCGGATATATCGGGGTTCTTTGTTAACGTCCGGGACCAGAAGAGGCTCCCCGTGCTGAGCGACCCATCCGATTACCCCTTGACCGATCTTTATTTTTTTAAATTTCTTCAGAATCTGAAAAGATTCTCCCAGGGCGGTAACAGTGACGAGATTGTCTGAGGGCTCCTCTTTAAGGAGAAGAGATCCGGTGGTTGCCCCCAGCAGCTTAATTGATTCCGAGATGATAAAATTAAGTAGATCATCCAGTCTCCTAGTAGAATTCATTACTTTTACGATTTCGTAAAGACTTGACAGAGCATTATTGATCCGTTTAGTTTCCATGTGCAGACTCAAATCAGGCTCAATGACAAGCGCGATTACAGTTTTTTGATTCGGAAAAGTGAAGATCTCGTAAAAAGTGTTAAAAGGAGATTTTTGTCATTCCTGCGCAAGCAGGAATCCAGTATTTTCATATAGTTAGAATTCTCTGGATTCCCGTTTTCACGGGAATGACGACTTTTTACGACCTTAAAAGTAAAGAAAGAAAAAAAGAGAGATATCTCTGGAAAACTATTTTTCTATCCCCTAAAGGAAACTGAGAACAAACAGACGGGTTGGGAAAGCTTTAGAGCGAATACCTTTAAGCGGTCTTTGGTTTAGAGTATAACCACGCTTAACCACTCCGTCTCCATTATCAACGAATATGACCTTTAATATTCTCCAGTGTCCGCTTTCTAAGGCTTTGGAAATCCGCATAGTTGTTTTGGGATGCCTTTTCCGAGACCTCAGAAGAAAATTCTTGACAAATATTAAATTAAAAGGGATAAATAAATCAATAGACTGGCGGAGGAGGTGATTGGATCATGTCTTGCGGGGCAAAGAGTTGCGGTAAGACAAAGAAAACCGCAAAGAAACCGAAGTCGAAGAAGAAATAATTTGAGAAACGGTGTCAGACCGAACCCCGATTTTTTTTCTTGACAACATAGGGGAATTCTGTTATTCGATTGACCTATATTTCGTTTTTTCCATGCTTAAGAAGTCCATAAAGTAAGGACACTGAATGAAAGGAGGTGAAGGTAATGAGGAGAATGGTGTGTATCTTTTTGGCATTGGCGATGTTGGCGATCTTTTCTTTCGGGTGCGGAACGGCAGGAGACGTAAAGATTAAATGCCCGAAATGCGGCGCCGTGTTCACAGTGGATGAGGGCTTAGCTGAAATCCAGAAGAAGGGTTTCTAATCCTCCCTCTGCAACACGCTTCATCATCCTGTGGAGGAAAATTTAAAAAGGGAAGAGAATAACTCTCTTCCCTTTTTTGTTTTTTCTAACTAAATTGAGCGATTCTAATCTCAATGAACGTAGGGCAACCCTTCAGGGTTGCGTTGGTTTGAGCAAGGCT
>DYHU01000329.1 GCA_020724025.1 Syntrophorhabdus sp.
GCAGAGCCATTCCATGCTGGACTTACCCTCTCTGCCATCCAAGAGTTGAGAACGATCTATGACCAAGGAAGTTGAAAGAAGAACTGTTCTCAAAGGCATTGCCCTCAGTGCTGCTGGCCTCGGAAGTGTGATCAGTCTTGGAAAACTGCTTGAAATTGTTACTTTCCCCAATGGCCAAAAGGTTGCTCTGGCAAGAGGGGTGATCATCGCCGACAGACTCCTCTGTTCTGGATGCCGGATCTGCGAAATCGTCTGCTCCAATTTCAATAGTGGCGGACGAAACTCCGCCTCTCTCTCCAGGATTCTCCTCGAAAAAGAATACCTCCGGGGAGACTACCAGCCGAAGGTATGCCATCAGTGTGCCGATCCTCCCTGTCTAAAGGCCTGCCCGGTCGCTGCGTTGCAAGTGGAACGACAGAAGGGAACTTATGCCCGAATCATTGACGAAAGGGTCTGTATTGGCTGCCAGAAATGTGTTGAGGCATGCAAGCAATATTTCAAACCTTCACGGCCGAGGTTCGATGAAGAAAGGCAGAGAACCGTCAAGTGCCATCTCTGTTTCGGAGATCCTCAATGTGTTAAATTTTGTCCTCTTGGCGTTCTGCGGGTGGAGCGTTCGGAAAGAGGATTGCAGGTCGGTTATCCCGTAATTAAAGAGGACTAAAATGGCTCGACCAGGTGGATGGGTCGGAAAAATCCTTCGAGTAGACCTGACAAATCGGAAAATCTCCGAGATCTCTACTTTCGACTATGTCCCAAAATTTTTGGGAGGCCGAGGCCTGGGCGCAAAGATCTGCTGGGATGAGGTACCACCCGAAGTAGGTGCCTTTGATCCTGAGAACCGGCTTATCTTTGCAACCGGACCGCTTCAAGGGACTTTAGCTCCGTCATCGGGCAGGTTCATGGTCCTCGGAAAGGCTCCCCAGACCGCTCCGACCGAATCCTTTACCCGCTCCGGCATAGGAGGACACATTGCTCCTGAGTTAAAATGGGCAGGATACGATGGACTCATCGTCCAAGGAAAGGCCTCAAAACCGGTCTATCTCTGGATAACAGATGGAAAGGCAGAGATCCTCGATGCCACCCGTCTCTGGGGCCTGGATACTTATCGGACCCAGCAGATGATCTGGAAACTCCATGGCCCTAAGACAAGAGTGATGGTGATCGGAAAGGCTGGAGAGAATCGAAGCCGGATTGCCTGCATTCTAACGGACTCCGGAGATGCTTCTGGCCAGGGTGGATTCGGCGGGGTGATGGGTTCGAAAAATTTAAAGGCGATCGCAGTGCGAGGCACAGGAAGTGTGACCGTCGCAAGGCCGAAAGAACTGATGGAGATTACCCATCGCATCCAGAATCTTTTCTCCCGAAAATCCTTCAGGAGCAATCCCTATCAGCCGGAAGAGAAAGGGTTTAAGTATAACATCTGGGGAGGGGGCTATGGCCGGGGAAGCCTTTCCCTTCTTGAGGGTGAACTTCTCAACCTCTGTCATGATCCCTCCTCCGGTTATTCCCAGACTCCGGATGGTTGCTTCGCCTGCCCGGTCTCCTGCCGTTCCCATGTGAAAGGTCCGGATATCATCAACGGGGTTGCCTTTTGTGCCCAATCCTATATGTATCTGGAGTCAATGGTTCACCAACCTGAAAAGGGCTATAGCAAAATCACCTGGCAGGCCGCCAAATTAGCTGACCTTTACGGGATCAACGCCTATGAGCTGATGGCCATTATTCCATGGCTTTCCGATTGTTACCGTGAGAAGCTTCTTACTGAAGAGGGGACCGGACTGCCCCTTAAGGAGATCGGTTCCTGGAATTTCATCTCAAAGCTACTCCATCAGATGGCTGAGCGGGAGGGATTTGGTAACCTCCTCGCCGAAGGGGGGCAGCGGGCAGCCGCAAAGCTCGGCGGCAAAGCAGAAAAACTTGCCCAGATGTATTATCCTCGGTCCGGAAAGTTCGGAGGTTTTCGCGAACACTGGGTCTATCTGGGAGGGTTTCCAACGGGATATGCGGTCCCGCCGCTGGCGTTGATGTGGTCCCTGGACAATCGGGATGCCATGGTCTCCCATAGTTACATCTCCATGCTCTGGGGAGCGGCTTTCACGATCGGACAGAACGCCCTCACCGCAGTCCCGGAAAAGATTTTCTCCATTCTCAAACCTGTGATGAAGGCTGCCTATGGTTCTGCCGAGGCTGCGGAATTTTTCCGGACCGATGGAAAGAGTCTCAACTGGAAATGGACTGCCCCTGTGGTAAAGCGGTATCATGAACATTCCATTTTGAAAGACAGCTACATTTTGTGTGACATCCTTTTCCCATACCTTTTCAATGCCAATTCATCTGACCATGTGGGAGATACAACCCTTGAATCTCGTCTCTATTCTGCAGTGACAGGAGTAGAGATGAGCGAAGAAGAATCCTATCGCAAGGGAGAGATGCTCTGTACCCTGGAAAGAGCGTTGGCTGCTCGAGACGGTCGCACCCGTAAGGATGACATCCTCCATGACCTCTATTTCGAAAAGGAGGACGCCGGAGGCCGAAAGTATCTGCGGGAAGATATGGAGCGTTCCAAGAGTGATTATTACAGACTTATGGGATGGAATATAAAAACGGGCATTCCAACCACTTCGGCCTTAGAACGATGGGGTCTTAAAGAGGTGGCTGAAGATTTGCAGAAAAGAAAAATTCTGGATCAGCGATCATGATTGAGGAACCCTTCTCCCTGCCAACCTTCACCATGGCTGAATATGACTTTTACCGCCTTGATGAGCGGATCTTTTGGGCCCTCATCCTCGCTGGTCTGATCTTCTGTGCGATCCATGCGGCTCGGAGGGCCTTTCGTCAGCCTCGATCCACCGACGCCCCTGAGAGTCCTTCAGACGCAAAGGGAGAAGAGGTTCAGAGGCACACCCTTTTCCAGAGAGTCTTTCACTGGACAAACGCAGGTGCCGTCATTCTGCTAACTCTCTCTGGATGGATGATCTACCAACCCAAAAAATTTCCTCTTTTTTCAGGAACGACCTCCCTCTGGTTCATCTTTCACCGATGGGGAGTGGCACTCTTTCTTGTGGGATTAATCTTTCATTTCGTCTACGAAAGTTTTATTGCCCAAGGTTCGAATCCGATGGCTGTGAGTCGAGGAGAGATAAAAAGACTTCTGGCCATCCTTAAAAATTTCTTCGGTCTTTCCAAATCCTATCCCCACTCAACCAAATATCATCCAGGCCAGATCTTCTTCCATTGGGCAATAACAGGGAACCTTTTTCTTCTTACGATCACCGGGTTTGTAATCTGGAAACCTTTCCGGGATCTCCTCCCTCTATCCCTTCTTGGCCTGGGCTGGGATTTGATCTTTTACTGTCGTCTTCTTCATGGATTTTTTTCGGCTACCCTTATCCCCAGCCTCATCGGCCATATCTATTTTGCCCTCCTGATTAAAAAGAACTGGGCAGAGACAAAATCGATGATCACCGGTCGCGTTTCCCTCCACGACTATCCGAGAAGCCATTCTCTCAACGATTAAAGAAGCATTTGACCATTCGTTGGATTCCATGTTATTTTTTAATTCGGAATGTGGAATTTGAGCCTGTTGCTCTAAATAAGAATAGGTGTATTAATTTAGCTCTTTGAAACAACTTTCTTAAATCCCTACCCACC
>DYHU01000046.1:0-6111 GCA_020724025.1 Syntrophorhabdus sp.
CCCGCATGATGGGTGGTGTGGGGAGGGACGGTTAAACGCCGTCCCTTACCCGATTAGCATTTAATTTATTCTTGCTGATACAACGATGACATGGTTTCGCCCGTTAATATTTTCGATTTTCGAATCAACTATTTGCACGTTAACAACTGGATACAACTTATCTTTTTGCTTTATTAATAGTCTTAAGTCCTCTTCGAGGGCTTTGCAATCTGCCTCATCGGCTTTGTTTATCTTTTGATATTGTTCAATGTATTGTTTGATTGCAGGTTCTCTCTTCAGAGGCGGCAAACAGGCAATATTCCAAGCAGAACAAGCAGAACGGAGATAATTTTCTTTTTCTTCCGTGGTTTCTCCCATGTCGATGTAGCCTTCCGCAACTTTCAACACCATTGCCGATATTTTTTGATTCCCAGATGATTTTCTCATTTTGTTCTTATCTTCATTTCATGCTAACATTATTTTTTATGCTGCTTCTATATTTTCTTCAAGTCTCAGCCAGTAAAGGTTCTCTTCTGCTCAAAAAGGTTCGAATTTCATGACTTTTTTCCAGAAAAGATCGTTTTAAACAATATTATATAGAATCGAGTTAATTTCAGAATGAATTATTTATAGGGGTCGAGGCATATCCGCTTTGTTCATTTCCAGTTGTAATATACACCTTTTTCTAAAATTAGGGAACAGAAAGTTTCAGAAGGAAGTGTTTATCCATTTCTAATCATTGATTTTGAGATCCTTCTTGTTAAATTTCTCCATGTAATCCATGAAACCCTTTCTCAGCGGTTCAGGCATGTCCCTTTTCTTAAGGCTGTCCATCTTAACATAATTAAGCGGCTCGGAGGGAATGGGTGAGGATCAAGCCTCAACAATGAACAACACTTTGTCAAAAGTGGAGATCAGACCCTCATAAAGGACTTCAGGCTACTTTTATCCAGAGACTGTCTTTCATCATTAGGGCGATTTCCAACTTTCGCACAGCAGGTTAGGGATACGAGTAAAATGATCCACATTTCCAGTGATTAAGGTTAGATGATGTACCATAGCAGTCGATGCTATCAGAATATCTGCATCACTGATAAGTAATCCTTTTTGATGAAGATGAGCATATATTTCGGAGGCTTGAATAACAATTTCATCGGTTACAGGATATAAATAGCTCCTGTTGCATTTGTCTTCAAAAATTGCCATCTGTCGGACAGCCTGCTTCGCCTTCAATCCACGCAGGATCTCATGGCGGGTGATGACGGAAAAGCGGAATCGACCATGTGTCTTCAGATACTCCCTGGCATGTTGTTCGATGGAAGCGTTTTTCCCTTTCATGATCTCTGACAAGGCATCCGTATCGAGCAGGGCAAGCGGCAGCAACATCAGGTCTCCTGAGCCATGAAGTGACTGCGGTCGAGAGCCATGGATTCGATTTCACAGATGTCCGAATCAGAAAGGCCGGCATACACCTGGTGCCATGATTCCAATTCTTCATCCGGATTTTCCACGGGTGGCAATTGAATCGTAATCGTGACCCTCTGGTGATCGGGCAGTTTAAGAGACTCAAGAGGCTTTAAGACTCCATCTTCGTAAATTGCTTCAAAAATATAATCCATCACTCAAACCTCCTCTTGGGTCCGATTCTATCAGATATATACCATTTATTCAGAAATATTCCAAATACAATCCGTCAAGGCAAACAGCCATGTAACATCAAGCTTTCTGGATTTCCACCTCTAATCTTCGATATTTTGATCGTTCCCGATTTTGCGCATTAAGAAGAACTCCGGAGTCCCAGATTTTTGTGGTATCAGGATTCTGAAGATGAACATATCTTGCCACTTGTTTATCCATGACCCTGTATGGATTCGTTGCGACCTCGCATGACGGAGAACAATTCCGTTAGTTTAACAAGGGTGAAAAAGTGGCGAAGCCACCCTTTGATGATGAGTTGTCTGGTGATGAGCTTTTTGAGAACCTTAAAACCATTTAGGTCAAAAAAGTAAGGAAGGCCAAATTTGATCTTCAGGAGACATAAGTCGAGTATGGTTGCCGAATCCGTAATGATATGCAGATCGGGTTGAATAATGTGACCTTCTGAAATAGTAAGCCCCCCTTGTTTGAATTCCAGCCCGACGGTTATAGCAATGTCGCGGGCTTCTAAAAGCACTTTTGCCTTTAACGATTGGAAGAGTTTTATTTTCCCCGGGGCCTGATCCAGGTTCTGCCGGATGAGGTCGGAAAGCATAACGGCAAGGCCGATTTCACTTGCTTCTTTTAGGACCGTTATCTCTGCCATTTTCGTTAATGGTTCTTCCGGGTTTTTTGGTGGGTTACCTACCCTTAACTTAAGGCTTAACCCCCCTTCATCCCCCCTTAATTTAAGGGGGGAATAGAGGGGGGTTACAAGAGAGGGGGGAAGCACCCATACAAAAGCCAGAAGAACCTCGTTAACTCAAAACGCCTTCTGATATACCTTGAGAATCTCCTCAGGATCGAAGATCGGCTTCGGATTATAAACAATCGCCCCGTCCATCAGGGCGTCATTGGCGCACTGAACCAGCCCGGATTCTTCTACATTCACTTCTCTTAAAGTCTGTGGCATTCCTATGGTTTTCGTAAACTCCCATATGGCTATGGCGGCTTGTTCTGCAGCTTTCAAGGGTTCCATTCCTCTCACCTCTTTGCCCATGGCTTCAGCGATCCGGGAGTACTGACCTGGACAGGCATCGAGGTTGTACAGGATGCAGTGCGGCAAGAGGATGCTATTGGCAATCCCGTGAGGCACGCCGAATCTTGCACCGATGCAATGGGCAAGGGCGTGGACCATTCCCACCTGGGCATTCGAAAAAGCGGCTCCTGCAATGGTGGCGGCAATGAGCATCTGACCTCTTGCGATGATGTCTCCCCCGTTTTGCACGGCCATGGGAAGGAATTCCCTGATCAACCTTATTCCATGAAAGGCCATGGCATCTGCGATCGGTTCTCTCTGCATGGAGTGAATGGCCTCAACACAGTGGCACAGGGCATCCATTCCCGTAGCGGCCGTAAGGTTTTTGGGCAATCCAATTGTCATGTTCGGGTCGAGGATGGCTGTGTTCGGGATCAGGTAATTATCCGCAAACAACAACTTCCGCTTCTGTTCATGATCCTTTATCACGGCGGCGTAGGTGACCTCGCTTCCCGTTCCAGCCGTTGTTGGGATTACAATATGCGGAAGAATGGGGCCCCCAAGGATGTTGAGGCCGGCATAATCCTCCAGCCTCCCGCCTTTCGTCAAACAGATCGCCATCCCTTTTGCCGTATCGATGGCGCTTCCCCCTCCGACGCTGACCAGGATGTCCGCTCCCAGGGCTCTTCCATATTCCGAGCCGGCATTAACGATGTGCACCCCTGTATCAGGGGTTACGTCGGAAAAGATGCCCACACATCTAACTCCCAGGGCATTACGCACGATTTTGACGAGGTTGGTCTTGACGAGGTCCTGATCCGTCACGATCAGCGCCTTTGTCCCCTTTAATTCATCCACCTCCATTCCGACTTCTTTTGCAGTGCCGGGTCCGAAGAGGATCTTTGTCGGGAGCCTGAAAACAAAATTTAGCTTTTTAGAGTAGTCCACGGGATGGTTTCCCTCTTGCATTTCCTTATTCGTCCACGAATTGGGTGTCAACCCTGGAGGCACATTCGACCAAATCTTGCGAGGCCTTCACGTACCGGACGATGGTGGGCAGGTCGCCTTTTAATTTGAGTTTGCCCTGCATCATGCCCTGAACAGGGTCGAGCTCACCAAGGACAACCTGCTTCCATCTGGAATAGTCACCGGAAATGACAAAAGGGGCCTTCAGGGCCTCCTCCAGGGGGACGAGTTTGATCTCGTCGCATACGCCTTTGTGAAGGCCTAACCAGATTCCCACATCATTCTCGATGCCTACTGAAGGATTGGCCGTGACCACTAAGCAGACCGGCCCTGCTGTCCAGGTGGCTCCTGACTGCTTATAGTCATCGCTCGTATTAATCGCCTTCTGGTATTCCTTGATCCATTCCTCGCTCGGGAACTTGTATGCCATCTTGCACCTCCTCAGTAGAGTTTTGATATCAAATCGGCTAATCCAGCCGCCTCGAGGGTTTCCCTTTTCGGCCGGCCCATCTCATCGAGTCCACGCAATGCGTAATATTCTTTTAGCATGAGGTCCATGTCAGGGACATTCCCCTTTGGGGAGAGGGGCGTCAATAGCCTCTTCGGCAACCGATCATCCTCTTTCTTCATCCCGATGATGGAATTGATCGTCCTTTTGAGAAGATTGATTCGTTGACCGGATTTTAACAATTCCTGAACATCAAAATCTTTGTACCCCGTCGTCACTCTCAACATGTCAGCAAAATCCATAGCGGAAAGACATCCCAGGACGAAAATACAGATGCAGGCTGAATTGCAGGGGACCCCAAGATCCTCTGAAATCAGGTACATGTGTGCTTTTCCTTCGCTCCTGGGGCCTTTGTAGCTTGCCTTGAGCCCTGTCTCCGGATAGGCCGACATTCCCTGCTCGATATAGAGAGTCATATGTTGAAGGTGGCACGCTCCCCTTGTTGAAACTGCATAGGCCAGCCCCATGCCATGCCATCCCCGTGGGTCATGCATGGGCGCCTCAAGCCCCTTGACCTCAACCAGGAATTCATGCGCTCCTTTGCCGAGAAGCCTTGCGGCCTCCCTCGTCCCCTCAGATAGAATGGCGCCTATCCCTTTCCTTTCGGTGATCATCTCGATCAGCTTCAGAGCCGGATCGATGTCTCCCCATTTCAGTTCAAGACCATCAATGTCTCCTTTGGAGATGATTCCTTTTTCATAGCATTCATAGGCAAAGGCAACGGCCGCTCCCCCTGAGATGGTATCGAGGCCTGCCTTGTTGCAGAGCTCGTTTGCCTTGATGACGCCTGCAAGGTCCTTGTTCATGATCATCGTGCCAAAGGTGCAGCAAGTTTCATATTCGGGTCCGGGACCTTCTTCTGTCCTGTAGGGGCCGTCCGAGACTCTAACCACACGCTTGCATGCAATCGGACAGGCATAGCATGCATGAGCCTTCGTTAGATATTTCTCTGTAAGGGCAGGACCACCGAGGTTTGACGAAAGATCAAAGTCCTGTGGAGAGGTCCAGTTCTTTATGGGGACATCATTGGTCATCATCCCGAGGTCCATGCCGGCATCCGTCCCCAATTCCCTTAAGGCCTTGGCGGGTACGGCCTCGTTCACCTTCGCGATCAAGGTCCGCCTGAGTCCATTGTATTCATCAACGAGCGCCGGTTTACAAGCTCCGCTTCCTCGAACAACGATGGCCTTCAGTTTCTTTGAACCCATCAGGGCGCCCATTCCGGTTCTTCCCGAGAAATGTCCCTTATCATTTCCAATGCCGGCAAACTTCACCAGGTTTTCTCCAGCCCTCCCAATGGCGAAAACCTTCGCCTGTTTTCCATCCATGTGTCTGGTTTTGAGGATGTCCGTTGCCTGGTAAATGTCCTTCCCCCAAAGGTCGGAGGCATCGAGGAGCTTGCACTGGGAATCCTCGATGAGAAGATAGCGGGGCTTCTCAGATACACCGTTGAATATTATCCCGTCCCAACCGGCCATTTTTAGCTCGGCCCCGAAGTTGCCGCCGCAGGCTGATTCGCCCCAGATACAGGTAAGTGGAGACTTCCCGCAGACCACGAACCTTGATGTGCCGGGCAAGGTGGTGCCGGTGATGGGCCCATTCATCACGATGAGCGGGTTTTCCGGAGAAAGAGGATCGGCCTTCATATTAAACCGATCAAGGAAGAGTTTCGCTGCGACCCCGCTTCCTCCGATAAACCGCCTTTTGTCGTCGCCGGGTACATCGGTTGCGTCCATTTGACAAGTAGACAAATCCACTACCAGGATTTTGTTCCAATAGCCTCCCATGAGCTTCCTCCAGGAATTGGGATTACGATACCAGAAACATTGGGTTTGTCAATCTTCAAATGATATCATGCCGGGGAGATGTATCGGAGGTTTTTTGGATGAAATGAAAGGGTCAAGTCTATTTATTTTGCAATCTTTTAGATAACTGAATGTATCATCGAAGTCTAACATTATAGACCTGACCCCATTTGGTTTTA
>DYHU01000046.1:6211-18004 GCA_020724025.1 Syntrophorhabdus sp.
TAGACCTGACCCCATTTGGTTTTAATAATGCCGGTAATATCCTTCTACCCAGACCCTTTGCTCCACATATCTTCCCGGGGTCTGACGTTCCACATAATGGCCGGCTACCCAGTTACCCCAGCGGTCATAATGACCAGGCACCCAGACCCTTTCCCAGGTTCCCGGAATCCATTCGCGAACTGTTTCCCAATGACCGGGAATATATTCGGGCTGTGGAGGACAATAGTAAGGTTCAGGAGGTGAATAGTATACCACCCGTGGAGGCGGGGGCGTATAGGCATGGATTTGGTGGGCAACCAACCCTCCCAATGCCATAGCTCCCAGGGCGATAGCCGCTCCCTGCCACCGATGGCGAGTTTTTGACCCGGCCTCCGCATTGGCGAATGTGAAAAGGGAGAATAGGCTTAAGACCAAAAGAATAATTATTAATTTCTTCCACATATAAGATCCCTCCTTTCAGATATATCTTTCTGTCTTTGCTTTATTAGACGGAGGTGGTTGAGGATTTATTCAAAATTAATAAATAAGGTCTCTGGTTGAAAGGTCAGGGTAACCCTGCCTGCTGGAAGCAGGGAGGCTCGTTTCGTTATTGGGTTATGTTGTTAAGAAGGAAGTGTAGCGCCCTCATTTACTGAGGGCGATAAAAAAGGGATCGTCGGCAGTAAATGCCGACGCTACAAATATGGTTTGTGGATGCTAAAAGTTAGCAGAGATGGCATATATGATAACTCCTTCGCGGAGTTTTGGACCTCCGATTAAGACTGTCCTTCCAGGGGAAAGTCTGACCTGAGTATTGAGAATATCCTTCCCTTCACGGACAACTCTTATTCTGAACTCAGCAACACCCCTGTGCAGTCCCACTAAGGTGGTTTCTATGATTATTTTCCCCTCGCGGGCCGAGATTGGAACAGGTCGATTAGGAGAAAGATTAAAGGTTTCATCCCTTAGAAGGCGGTAAGAGGTGAAGCTAAAAAGAGATCCTAACTGCTCGTGTACATCCCTTAAGGATGGATCGACACTTGTTCCCACATTAGAAGTCCGGATCACCCTTAATCGGGTCTGGACTTGGCTAAAGGCTACTGAGGTGAAAAAGAGAAACAGGATGGAAAAAAAAATAGTAAGGGGAGCTACCCTTTTCATGATGGGAATGTTTCCTCCTCCGGTCCTTCGAAGAGCCATATCACCGTTACCTTCGCCTTTTCTAAGTCGTAAACCATCACATTATGGGTCTCACTCTCGACGTATTCTACAACAGATGCACCTGAATAGGAAGGAGTTTTTTTAAAGAGAAGGGGTGAAGCGACAAGGGCAAGGACGATTGCCGTCGCCACGGCAGGAATCCATACCTTCTTTCGGAAAAAGGGAGAAAGATCGAGCCATGATCGAAAGGATTCCCACCAGGAGGGCCTCCTCTCCAGCCGGATCCCTCTCTCAATTCTCTCCCATACCCATGGGAAGGTTTCTTCGTTCAGGGCCTTATCGACAGGGTTTTTTATGGCCTCTCTCAACCCCTCCAGCAACCTCAGCCTTTCGTGGCAGATCGGACAAACAGGGAGGTGTCTTTCGACAAGAGACCTTTCTTCATCCGTCGCCTGACGATCGAAATATCTCTCCAAAAGTTGTGAGATAGATGAACAGGAATTTTTCATTCACCCTTCCTCTCTTTCACGATGTTCTTCAACAGATACTGGAGCTTCTTCCTTCCGTAATGGAGACGGGACATAACGGTTCCGATTGAACATCCCATCGCCCCAGCGATCTCCTGGTAGGAAAGCTCCTCAATCTCCCTGTAAATCAGGGTCGCCTTCTGATCCTGGGGAAGTTGATCGATAGCCCATCTCACCTTTTCCTCCATCTCCTTTTGGGCTACGATATGATCAGGCCTTTTCTCATGTCCATCGGATGGCTGAAAACCTCCCTCCCCATCCAGGCTCAAAAAAGCAGCCCTCTTTTTCTTCCGGGAGTGGTCAATGGCGGTATTCATGGCCAAACGGTAAAGATAGGTATAAAAAGCCGATTTTCCTTTAAAGTTTTTAATCGAACGGAAAAGTTTGATAAAGACTTCTTGAACCACATCGAGGGCATCTTCCCTCTGCCTCACCACTCCGTATGCAATCCGGTAGACCTTCTTATGATACTGATTGAAAATCTCCCTCAATGCCTCCTGATCACCCTGCTGACACCGGGAGATCAGTTCGGCTTCCCTATCATTCACCGGCCCTTTACCTCATTAGACGTAAAATCGGAGTAAATATTCAATTTAGCAAGTTAGAGAAAATTAAAGACCTTGATTTTGTTCATCTATTATAGTATGAAGTCGTGGAACCTTTCCCCTTATTATAAGTTTTTAATGGGATTTAGCAAATGGATAGAATCAAGAAGGTCGGAATTTTAATCATCGGATGGGTCTTCCTCGTATTAGGCATCCTGGGTCTCTTTCTCCCTATCCTTCAGGGCATCCTCTTCATTATGATTGGCCTGGCCATCCTCTCCACCCGGAGCGAGTTGGTAAAGCGGTTTTTAAAACATTTCGAAGAACGTCACCCCCACTATCATGAGCGAATGGAAAAGTGGAGAGAGAGAATCAGAAATTGGTTCAAGAATAATTAACCTTCTATAATATTCCCCTTCATCCCCCTCGGTTCCTCTTAAGGTTACAAAAAACTTATCATCCGGACAGGGAACAATTTTTTGTTGACCCATTCGGCGGCGCCAAGCTTCGCCTTTGAAAGCGGGGTAAAGAAGCGCCGCTCAGGGTCAACCCTGAGCCCCTCGGCCTGAGCTCGAGTTGAAGTCAAACCCCGGCATTTATGCTGGAGAGTCGAAGGGTTGACAAAGAGAGTAAAATTGGTTAACCCCGTTGATGGGAGGGAAAGATGGCTAATAAAAATCACAATAAAAATGTGAACCTGAATGGATGGATGAACAAATTAAAACAGATTGAGGAGAAAACCGAAAGGCTTTCGCTGCTCTCACGGTTGGGCCAAATCCTTAATTCCACACTGGATCATAAAGAAGTCCGGAGAAGGGCGATGGAGGCCGCCACCCAGTTGATGAAGGCAGAGGTGGGTTCTCTTCTCCTCATCGACGAAGAGAGAAACCAGCTTTGCTTTGAGGTGGCCCTGGGGGATAAGGAAGAGACGATTAAGAAGATCACCCTCAACCTCGGAGAAGGCATTGCAGGATGGGTGGCCCAAAACGGGGATCCCTTGATCATCAATGCTCCTGAGAAGGACCTCCGTTTTTTTAAAGGGGTGGATGAGAGGACGGAGTTTAAGACGAGAAACATCATCTGTGTTCCGGTCAAAGTCAAAGAGAGGACGATCGGGGTTCTGGAGGCGATCAATAAAAAAGAAGGGGAAGACTTTAACGAAGAGGATCTTTCCCTCTTCACCTCCCTGTCTGACCAGGTGGCCATCGCACTGGACAATGCCCGGCTCTACCAGGAGCTGGAGGAGATGTTCTTTCAAACGGCTGAATCCCTTGCCGATGCGATAGAAAAGCGGGACCCCTATACGGGCGGACATACCCAGAGGGTCACGACATACAGCCTGGCTACGGCAAAGCACCTCCCGTTGAAGCCCATGGAGGTGAAGTGGCTGAAGATCTCAGCCGTGCTTCACGATATCGGCAAGATCGGAATCGACGATCAGATACTCAGGAAGCCGGAGCGATTGAACCCCGAAGAGTTCAATGAAATCAAGCGGCATGCCGATATGGGAGCGGAGATCATCGACCATATCAAACAACTGAGGAATATCATTCCAGGGGTCAAATACCATCACGAACAGATCGATGGGACGGGTTATCCGGAGGGATTAAGAGGGGAAAAGATTCCGATCATCGCAAAGATTGTGTCTGTTGCCGACACCTTCGATGCCATGACCACGGACCGGCCCTACCGAAGGGCATTGAGCAAGGAGATGGCGATCAAAGAATTGAAGAGGTGCTCGGGCACACAATTTGATCAGGAGGTGGTCGAGGCCTTTGTCAAGGCCTATGAGAAAGGGGAAATATGAAAGTTCGGAGTTCGGAGTTGAGAGTTCGGAGAACTTTATAACCCGGTCCCCCAGGTAATCCTTCATGACGGGGGCGTCACCCTCGAACCATGAAAATTTGCAAGTATTATCCTCCCCCTTGATGGGGGAGGATTGAGGTGGGGGTGAATAGGGTGTCTTCCCCCCTCACCCCCGCCCTCTCCCACCAAGGGAGAGGGAGATAATTGGGTTATTTTCTGAGTGATCTGGAGAAGATTGGATGTCGATTGAGGAGATTGTCCAGGCGTGGAAACGTTCAAAAAATATCGCTCCCTGCATCACTGACCTGCGCGTTTTTAAGAAGCGGGAAGGGGAATATCGGCCTTTCCCGGACTTCCTCCATCCCTTATTAAAAGAGGCAATAAAAGGGGCTGGGATCGAATTCCTCTACTCCCATCAGGCTGACGCGATTGAACGGGTTCAGAATGGGAAGGATGTGGTGGTGGTGACTCCGACCGCATCCGGCAAAACCCTCTGCTATAACCTTCCGGTGTTAAACAGAAAACTTTCCGATCCTTCATCCAAGGCATTCTATCTCTTTCCCACCAAAGCCCTCTCTCAGGACCAGATGGTAGAACTCCAGAACCTGATCGAGCGACTTGAGAGACCGATCAAGACCTTCACCTATGACGGAGATACGCCCCAGGACGCAAGACAGGCCATCCGGACACAGGGGGATGTCGTCATCACCAATCCCGATATGCTCCATACGGGAATCCTACCCCATCATACGAAATGGGTGACCTTCTTCCAGAATTTAAGATTTGTGGTGATCGATGAGCTCCACACCTACCGGGGTGTTTTCGGATCGCACATGACCAATGTCCTGAGGCGACTGGATCGAATCTGCCGTTTCTACGGATCGAGACCTCAATTCATCTGCTGTTCCGCAACGATTGCCAACCCGAAGGAACTGGCCGAAAGGCTTCTGGAAAGAGAGGTCCATCTGGTCGGTCGGAACGGGGCGCCCTCTTCGGAGAAGGTATTCCTCTTCTATAATCCGCCGGTGGTCAATAAGGAACTGGGTATCCGGGGAAACCATATCCATGCGGCAAGACGATTGGTCTCGCCCTTCATCAAACAGGGAATCCAGACCATTCTCTTCGCCACCAGCCGCCTCAATGTGGAAGTTTTGACCAAATATTTAAAGGACCGTTTTGAGAAGAGACTGGAGGACAAGGGAAGGATCCGGGGATATCGAGGGGGCTATCTTCCTGAGGTTCGAAGGGAGATCGAAAAGGGATTGAGGGAGAAGGAGGTGAAAGCCGTCGTCTCGACCAATGCCCTCGAGCTCGGGATCGATATCGGAGACCTGGATGTCTGTATGATTGCAGGCTACCCCGGAACCATTGCCAGCACCTATCAGCAGGCAGGAAGGGCAGGGAGGCGTGCGGAGAAGTCGCTGGTGGTTCTCATCGCACGAAGCCAGCCTCTGGATCAGTTCATCATTGAAAATCCGGACTACTTCTTCGGGAGTTCTCCGGAATACGGATTGATCAATCCGGACAATCTTCTCGTCCTGCTCAGCCATATCCAGTGCGGCGCCTTCGAACTTCCCTTTCGAGACGGAGACCGTTTCGGCAGAGAAGATCTGGGTGAGATATTGCGATATCTCGAAGAGAAGGGAATTCTTCATCATGTGGACCAACACTGGTACTGGACCAGAGATGCCTATCCGGCGGAAAAGGTGAGCCTCCGTTCCACCTCCGAGGAGAATTTCGTCGTGGTCGATACCACAAAGAGAAAAGAGGAGGTGATCGCAGAGGTGGACTTCACCGCTGCCCATACCACCCTTTATGAAGGAGCGGTCTATCTATGTGAATCGGAACTTTATACGGTGGAACGCCTCGATTACCCTAACCGGAGGGCCTATGTGAAGAAGACCCACGGGGATTACTACACCGATGCGATCGATTACACCGATGTCTCCATCCTGGAAGGTTTTGAGAGGAGAGAGCCGAAAGACATCGTCTTCGAACACGGCGAGGTGAGGATAGCCACCCGGATCGCAGGATATAAGAAGATCAAGTTCTACACACTTGAAAATCTGGGATTCGGCAAGATTGAACTTCCGGACCTCCAATTTCATACCACCTCTTACTGGATCACCTTCAGGAAGGATCTGGTGGAGCGGCTTCCCTATCCACGACTGGAAGTGATCGACGGCATCCTCGGGCTCGGCTATGCTTTTCATTCCATCGCGGCCCTTCACCTGATGTGCGATCCTCGTGACCTGAACCGATGCGTGGGAGACCGGGGAGCGAAGTGGTTTCTCCGGCTCACGAGGGATTCGAAGGGAATTTACTCCTCCTTCAGCTCACCCGAAGAGATTTCGGAGGAGAGGATCGATCTCTTTGAACCCACGCTCTTCATCTACGATAATTATCCGGGAGGAATGGGATTCAGCCACCAACTCTTCGACGATACCCTGAGCCTTCTCGAGAAGACAAAGAGGCTCATTTCTAAGTGCGAATGCCCGTACGGATGCCCCTCGTGTGTGGGTCCCATTAAAGAAGTCGGCGAGAAATCGAAAGAAGTGGCATTGGCGTTGTTGAAGGAAATTCTTAAAGAATAATTTCGGATTTCGGAATTCGGATTTCGGATTTAATTCCGCAATCCGCAATTTAAAATCCGCAATGAGGAAGATGGATCTTAAAGAACGCCTCAAGCGCCTATCCTCAATCACCCCCACCCCTGTCTCCCCCCTCGAGGCCTCCGGCTCAGAAGAGCCTCTGGCTCGGAGAGGGGAGGGGAGGGTGGACCTGAAGGAGCGTCTCGATCGTCTTCTCCGGCCGGAGAAGGTCTATCGAAAGCGAGAACTCCTCCCCATCGACAAACTGGTTGACGGAGAGATCGTCTCCACGCCTGAAGGGGAGACCTTCCGGGCAGAGGAGTATTTCCCCTTTCACTTTCGGTACGGAGAGATGACCCTGACCGAAATCCTCGACATCCCCACCTATCCAGCCCATCTCCTCTTGAGAGACGACCGGCTCAGGGAACTGGACTTCAGAAAGGCCCTCTTTCTCGACACCGAGACGACCGGCCTTTCGGGTGGCACGGGCACATTTGCCTTTATGGTGGGACTGGGATTCTTTCAGGGAGACGGGTTTGTCGTCCACCAGCTCTTCATGAGGGACTATTCGGAGGAGAGGGCTTCCCTTTCCATTCTGCAGGAGATCCTTGAATCCTTTCAGTTTCTGGTCACCTTCAACGGCAGGCATTATGACATCCCTCTCCTTGAAACCCGGTTCATCCTCTCCCGGAAGAA
Organism: Syntrophorhabdus sp.; assembly: GCA_020724025.1. The sequence goes on from DYHU01000046.1 coordinate 13,517, forward strand.
TTCAAAGATCAGGGAGATGCCCAACTTCGACCTCCTCTATCCATCGAGAAAGATCTGGAAAGGGGCTTATGAAAATTGCCGTCTGGTCACACTGGAATCGAGACTCTTGGGGATGGAGAGGGAGGATGATATTCCATCGGAGTGGATTCCCTCCCTCTATTTCGACTATATTCAAACCGGAGATGCGAGAAAGATCCACCGCGTCTTCTACCATAACCGGATGGATATCCTCACCATGGTGGCCCTGGCCGGGAGGATTCATCTCATCTATCATGATCCTCAGGCGGCACAGCCCAGGAAGGGGGTGGAACATTTTTCTCTCGGAAGACTCTTCTGGGACCATGGAGATCGTGAGAAGGCCATCCCCTGTTTTGAGATTGCCCTGAAGCGGTGCGACGATGAGCTTGCCTGGGAGGTGATGAAATGGCTCTCCATGGCCTTCAAAAAGACAGGAGAGAATGAGAAAGCCCGATCCCTGTGGGAGGAGATGATGGACTGGCCCTATAAAAGGGATGGTCATCCCTACATCGAACTGGCAAAATATCATGAACACCGACTCAAGGAGTTTGAGAAGGCCATCGCCTATGTGGATCAGGCATTGGCCATGACCCCTTCTCATCGGGAGAGGGAGATCGAACTTCTCCTGGAGAGGAAGCAGAGATTGCTGAAGAAGGTCGGGAATGCGGCTCGATGATCGGTTCCGATGGCTGATCTGGCTCTCTCTCGCTGAGATCGGCACGATGCTCGTCTTCAATAACTATTCCGCCCTTCTTCCTATCCTTCAGAAGGAATGGTCTCTGACCAATAGCGAGGCGGGCTGGATATTTTCTTCCTATCAGATCGGTTATATCCTGGCGGTTGTCCTCCTGACCTCCCTCACCGATTATACCCACCCGAAATATATCTATCTCGCCACCTCTTTGTGGGCAGGGCTTGCTGGAATCCTCTTCTCTCTCCGGGCAGAAGGGTTCCACTCGGCATTGATCCTTAGAACCCTGATGGGGATCGGCTTTGCAGGGACCTATATGCCCGGGTTGAGGATGGTATCTGAGAGATTTTCATCGAGGGAAAGGGGGAGAGCAGTTGGAATTTATGTGGGCGCCTTCACCCTCGGTGCGGCGATCTCCCTCTTTCTCACCGGAATTCTCAACTCTCTTTTCTCATGGAGATGGGCCTTTCTAATTACCTCCTTGGGTCCGATCGCCGGAGGAATGATCGCTCTCTTTAAGCTGGGCGAAGTTGAAAAAACCAAGGCAGAGGCGGAGGTCAGAATTCCTCTCATTGAGGTTTTGCGGAACCGACCGGCCCTGATGATGATGGGAGGTTATGCGGCCCATATGTGGGAGATGTTCGGGATGAGGGGGTGGATCGTTGCCTTTCTCACAGCCTGTCTCCTGACGGCTCATCATGATCTGCAAAAGGCAGTAAGTCTCAGTGCGACGATTGCTGGGGTCATCACTCTGGCTGGAGCCATCGCAAATGGACTGGGAGGCGCGCTCTCCGACCGGTTTGGAAGAGCCAATACGATCATCGTCGTGATGCTGGGAAGCGGAGTCATTTCCCTTTTTATAGGATGGACCCGGGAATGGTCTTTTATCTTCATCTTCATCCTTACGATCCTCTACGGGTTTATGGTGACAGGCGATTCTTCGGTCCTCTCAACAGGAGTGACGGAGATGGCCCGGCCCGGTGGATTGGGGAGAACCATGGCTCTACAGTCCTTCCTGGGATGGGGAGCGGCCTCACTGTCGCCCATTGCCTTCGGATATGTATTGGATCTCACCAATCCAGCCGACGCCTTAAATCGATTCGGATATGTTCCCAATTGGGGCTGGGCATTTGTGATCCTGGGATTGGGCGGATTGATGGGCCCCCTGATCATCTGGCGGCTGAAGAAGAAAGTTGCCTCTGTTAGCTAAAATTTAAAAGTGCACAACTTCTAATCTCCTCTCCCCCAAGGGGAGAGGACAAAGGTGAGGGGGATATATTGCGAGTCCACCCTCACCCTAACCCTCTCCCGCCAGCAGGAGAGGGGAATGTACTGACTTCGACGATCTGATGATCTGATTCTAATATGGCCATTGATCAGGTCTCATGGTCGTTCTTAAGGGGATTAAGTGTGCACTTTTAAAGTTTAAATGACAGAAAAAAGTTGCCTCTTGACAAGAAAGGTCTGGGTTTATATATTATCGTTTCGAGAGGTATGGGAGAAGCCCATTAGACATCATCAGGAAAGGAGAAAGAGACAATGCCAACTTACGATTATCGTTGTCCGAATTGCAAGAAGAAATTTACGCTCATTCTAAGCATCAGAGATCATGATTCAGGTAAGGTGAAATGTCCGAAATGCGGGGGGAAGAAAGTGGAACAACTCATTACCCCTTTTCAGGCGAAGACCTCACGAAAGAGTTAGAAACCATATTGAGATGCTCAAGGGTCCTCTGGACCAATAATTTCCAGAGCCTTTGGTTATCCTCAGGAGGAAAGAACTGGAGGAACCCTTTTGAGAACCGCTCTGTTACCTCTTTTGTTATTTGATCCATTGACCAGCCTTCCTGAATCCTCTCCAGCACAAAAGCCTTAAAGTCCTCAATGCTCTGTCTCCCCATCCGCAGATGTTTTCGGGTTTCTTCCCTTCCCATCATCACTCCATAGTGTCCCCGGCATAGGATTTCAGGATCAACGGCCTTCATCTTTTCAATGGATTTCTCAGCATCCTCCAGTCTATACCAGTAATTGGGACGGAAGAAATCAGGAGGGGTATAGAAACCGGCCGCATCGGTGCAGAAGAGCGCTTCATCTTTTTCCAGGTAAGCGCAGAGGCAGTCAGGGGCGTGTCCGGGCGCCTCGAAAAACCTGATTTCCACTCCTCGACCGAGATCAAGGATTGAGCCTTCCGCCAGAGAGATATCAAGCGGGAATGAGCCCAAGGAGGTGAGCATTGGAGCCTCTGAAATCAAACCTTTCTCCATCAACATCAGAGTCATCCTTCTGTCGGAGTCAAAAATCTTTCCTATGATGCGATCGTTTGCGAAGGTTGACCGATTTAAGACGGAAGAGGCGATCTTCATCCAGGGGTATTTCTCCTTAAGGAGAGGAAAGACCATCATATGGTCGAAATGGGAATGAAGAATGATGAGATGTGAGATGGATTCAGGCGGGGCATTGAGTTGGTTGAGATGGTTCAGAAAAGGGTAGGCGACCGCGCTGACTCCGCCTTCAATGATGGCATTGGTCTCCCCCCTGACGAGATAAAGGTTAAAGAGTTCACTTCCCAGGAGGGTGACACGGTCGGTAATTTGAAGCGGCAGTTGCACGTTATTTCATTAACCCATCCCTGTGTTTGATTCAACTTATTAGAGATTAAATCATCCATGCCCTAAGGGTTTTCCCAAGAAACATTGAAAGCAGTAACTATTTGAAATAACATAAATAAACAGAAAATTTGTCGTCTTTGGAAATCTAATAAATCATAGAAAATTAGTTTGACAAAATTGATTGACAAGCATAGAATTTTAATAAATTACAGTCTGCAGTTCAATAATCGTTAGCGCCGTGTTGCGCACGGCTCGAATCCCGCTTTGGCGGGATTCGAGCAGAAGTCCACTTCACTCCGACCCGCCTTCAGCGGCTCTGCGTTACGTGGACTCCGCTCAACTCCGCCGTTATGTCCCCGAGGTGTCGCATTGGTTAGCTCAAAACAGCGAGAGCATTACCGTTTAATAAGATACGACTATTATCATGCAGGAAGGCTCCTACATTTACTGGGCAATTTCCATAGTGCAGGTATTATGCTGGGGTATACAATCGAAACCATAATGAAGGCTGGGCTCATGGAAGTCCTCACAGAAGAACAACAAAATAAGAACAGAACGCTGACACACTCTCATGACGTCAAAAGGATTCTCGACGAATGCAAAAGGCATGGGCTGTTCCCCAACATTCAAGTGTCCAAAGATTTCCTTGAGCACATACACCACCACTTTCAGCGATACCCCAGTCAGAAACGAAAGGTCCTTGATCAGGCTGGCAGACAAAATAAGGTTATCGGCACCTCACAAGATTGGATCCATTATTATGATGATTTTATCGTCCAATTAGATAATGACATATTAAAAATGACTTCAGATCCGTTTGTGTCTATTATCTACCTTGCCATACTAACACTTGAGACTCGATATTCCAGAGACATCCTGCGTGAAAACGCACATGCTTTGCTGAAGTTCGAGGACTATGCCGCGTTGATTCGCCAAAACATGCCAGAACGCCAGGATCACCGAAATCAGATTGAGGACAACTTATCCAAAGGTATGAACTTCTACTGGAATCCCGATGCACAAGAAGACGTATCCTACAAAACAATTGTAACCATGGTGAACAAATACGCAGATAGTAGATTCGAGTTGCCAAGATGGGAGACCTCAAATGGGAAATACATGTCGAAAGGGTCAGGCAATCGTAATAAAGTATTGACATGAGTTCCATTAT
>DYHU01000330.1 GCA_020724025.1 Syntrophorhabdus sp.
TCTTTGTAGAATTTCTCTGCTCCCGGATGAAGAGGAATAGGCATTCCGATGAGGGCCTTCTCTAATTTCACCTCTTTCCCTTTGGCATGAGCGGTTTCGATACGGCTGATGTTCTCCCACATCGCTTTTGTAATCCGATAAACGATATCCTCTTCCAGCTCAGCCTTGGCTACAAGGATGGCTAATACGGCAACGGTGGGAACATCCTTATCTACTCCTTTATAGATCCCTGCGGGCACCTTATCCTTTGCATAGAATGGATATTTCTTGACCAGTTCGTCTGCCTGGGCTCCGTCAATGGGAACAATGATTGTCTCTATCATGAGGGCTGGATCAACAATGGCTGAAGCACCCACTCCCACTGTATAGAATGCGGCATCAATTCGCCCATCTTTAAGATAATCAGCCGATTCCGCAGCACCCAGCCGCTCCACCTTACTCAGGTCCTCAAACTTTAACCCGTAGGCTTCCAGGATCTGCATGGCGTTGGCTTCTGTTCCGCTTCCCAGAGGACCCACGGCAACCTTCTTTCCTTTGAGGTCTTTTACAGTTGCAATCTTGGCATCCTTCCGGGCTTGAATCTGGCAGTGCTCGGGATATAAGGCTGCCACTCCGCGGATGTTCGGCACGGCTTTGTCAAACATGGGCTTTGTTCCCTGGAGGGCATAGAAGGCGATATCATTTTGCAGAATGGCCAGATCCGCATCACCGGAAGCAATCAACTTAGCATTAGCAACCGAAGCCCCGGAGGATTCCACTGTAATCTTGATATCAGGGAGTTTCTCATGGGCAATTCTTGAAATAGCTCCAGCTAACGGAAAATAGACGCCTACCACCCAACCGGATGCAATCGAGACGAACTTCCTTGCCCCATACGCCAGATCAGATTGCATGGCTGAAAAGAAAACCAACAGACATAAAATCATCACTCCAACAAATAACTTCTTTTTCATCACAATCCCTCCTTTTCTATTATTAGAAATAGACTGTAAAAACAATGGGTTAATATCCTTTAGGCTTCCTTCTCACCCCCCTTCTCCAATGATACCATTATTTATATGAATTTTGAGCACTTGTCAAATATTTTTAGGAATAATCGAAGCGATAAGAATCATTTCCAATCTACAAAAAATATGCTATTAAAAACCTAATTAGTGTCTGTCTATAAACAGCGTTTTCTGTCATGCCGGACTTGATCCGGCATCCAGAGGGTCTTGAAAGGACTGGATTCCGGCCTTCGCCGGAATGACGAATCTGATTGAGGGAGCAATTTATAAACAAACACTAATTAAACACCCATGGCTGCGTGGACACCCGCGAACCATGGAAACACTCCGAATGTTTGGGTTACGGTTACGAAGCCCGTATCGTTTAGCGTTAAAGGGTGAGGGTAAGGATTTAAAGACGATTAACGTAACCCCTTAACGAAACGGGCGTCTTAACCTTGACCATATAACTTATTTTCTAGGCAATCTGGAGGCCTATCTGATGGAACACCACTTCGATCTCTATCGACAAAAAACACCCCTCTCAAAAAACCTCTTTGAAAGATCGAAAGGGGTCATGCCAGGGGGCATCTCTCATAATATCCATTACTTCCCTCCTTACCCCTTCTTCCTTAAAGAAGCAAAAGGTTCAAAAATTCGGGATGTGGACGGCAATGAATATATCGACCTCTGGATGGGCCATTATACTCATATCCTGGGACATCATCCCGAGGTGATCGTTGATGCAGTTGAGCGGCAATCGAAAGAGGGAATTCACTGGGGCATCGTTTTTGAAAAACAGGTCGAGTGGGCAGAACTCATCCGGGAATTGATCCCTTCTGCGGAAATGGTCCGGTTCTGTTGTTCGGGCACCGAAGCAACGATGTATGCGGCTCGTCTCGCCCGTGCCTATACAGGAAAGAAAATCATCTTGAAGATCGCCGGGGGCTGGCATGGCGCCAACCCTGATCTTGCCGTGGGTGTCAAAATGCCCTATGAAAGAGAAGAGAGCCTCGGGCTACTGCCCGGACTTAACCAATATACAAAGACGATCCCTTTTAATGATATCACAGGGTCACTTGAGGCCATCCACCAAAACCGGGAGGATTTGGCTGCCATCATCCTTGAACCTGTTGTGGGCGAGGGCGGATTTGCTCCGGCTACGAAAGAATATCTGAAAATGCTTCGCTCTGAGACGGAGAGGCTCAGTGCCCTTCTCATCTATGACGAAGTGATATCGGGATTCCGTGTGGCTCTGGGCGGCGCCCAAGAAAGGTTTGGGATTATCCCGGACCTCACAACCCTGGGAAAAATTATGGGAGGTGGTTTCCCTGTCGGTGCACTGGTAGGAAAAAGAGAGATCCTTGAGACGACCTCGCCGGAGAGGAAGGGAAAGAAGTGGGAAAAGATTTTGATCGGCGGAGGCACTTTCTCCTCTCATCCCTTTACTGTGGCTGCGGGGCTGGCAGTGCTCCATTATCTACGCGATTATGAAGATGAAGTTTTTCCTCTCTTAGAGTCCAGGGGAGAAAAAATTCGAAAGGGCCTTCAGGGAGTTTTTGACAAAGAGGGAGTCAATGCCATTGTCACGGGGATCGGCTCCCTCTTTCAGACTCACTTCCCTTTCCAGAAAGAAGTAACCTTGAACTCTCCCCATTCGATCAATGAATTGACTGATACAGAGAAAAGAGAAGTTGAGTTTCGCATCCGGATGCTCAATCATGGAGTCCATGTGATGCACGGCGGTGGAAGTCTTTCGATGGCCCATTCTGATGAGGATATCGAAAGGATCATCCAGGCGACAAGAGAAGTGGCAAGGGAAATGGCTCACCCTTGATTGCGGAATGCGGATTGCGGATTAAACGACCTTTGGTTTTTCTGCTTTCTGCCTTCTGCTTTCTGCCTACTATTTTACTTAGTTTAAGGAGGTGTCTTATGAAAAATTGTGGAATGAAAACGTTAGTGGGAGCATTATTTTTTGTGCTGGTTTTAGGAGGTGCAGCCATGGCAAAAGAGACAGAAAAGGTCGGTGTTATTGTCGTGGATATTCAGGGCGATTTTACCAAACTTAAAAGTGGCTCTTTGGCTGTGGAGGGAACAGACGGCGCTTACATCAAGGCCGTAGAAGACAATACGAAGAAACTTAAAGCCGCAGGCCTCCCGATCTATGCGACCCAGGATTGGCATCCTAAAAACCATGCCTCCTTCTTCACCAACCATCCGGGAAAGAAAGCCTTTGATGTGATTAAACTGAACAATAGAGATCAGGTGCTCTGGCCTCCCCATTGTGTCCAGAAGACTCCCGGGGCAGAGATCTTGCTGGATAAAAAATTATTCAAGGCAGTTGTGAAAAAGGGGGTGGATTCACAATTCGACAGTTATTCCGGTTTTCAGGACGATGGCGGAAAAAAGACTGAGATGGACAAACTCCTCAAGAAGGATAAGATTAAAAAAGTGGTGGTCTATGGCATAGCGACGGACTATTGCGTGAGGGCCACCGCACTCGATGCTGCAGCAGCAGGTTACAAAGTGATCATGATCAAAAATTTAAGCAGGGGAGTGGCTCCGGATACTTCGCAGAAAGCCATTGATGAAATGAAAGCCAAAGGAGTTATAATCCTCGACGATCTGGATTTAGAAAAGATCAAA
>DYHU01000331.1:0-1726 GCA_020724025.1 Syntrophorhabdus sp.
GACAGAAAATAACCTTTTCAGACTTTTTACGAGACCATCAAATATGTTTAACTGAATTTTCACTTGAAATATATTCCGCAATCCCCATTCCGAAATCCGAAATTCCTAAAAAAGGGCTCCCCAGAAGGGTCTGCTCAAGATCAATATTATTCCGGCAATGATCATCAGAACGATCCCTTCCTCGCTGTTTTCGATAAAACATTTGAACTTCCAGGGAATATTCTCTTTCGAGTAGGGAGTCCACCGGGGAAGATATTCAGGAACCTTTTCGTCATAATCTTCATATTGGCTCCCGAAGATTCTTTTGAGCCGGTCCCCCTCTACCTTCTTTTTGTAGGGAATGTAGTGGAAGCAGAACATAAAGAAGGCCGCTGCCAGAAGATAGATATTGTCTGCCAGTATGCAAAAGCCCGCTGTGATCAGGATGGAACCAATATAGAGGGGATTTTTTACATAGGAATAGGGTCCGCTCACCGTTAGCATCTCATTCTTCTGGAGATGCCCTGCCGCCCAGATACGGATCGATTCCCCCAGAAAGATCAAGATCATTCCTATCAGCAGTCCAGGCATACCGGGTTTGGCAAAAACGATCAATAAAAGGGCTCCGATGAATAATGGGATTCTTCGAATCTTTTTGCTCATGAATCACTCCTCAATCACTCCTCGCCTGTTGGTAGTTAAAGCTTCTCATCCGGCAACTGGAGGAGAGACCTTCTTCTTTTTATAGATGAAATAGAGATTTCTAAAATAGATGAAATTCCCCGGGAGATAGGCCAGGATGAACACAGGATCCATTCGGTGGAGAGCATAAGCAAGGAGGATCAACCCTCCTCCCAGGCTGAAATACCAGAAGGCAACTGGAATGATACTCTCCCTCCTCTTCTCTGAGGCAATCCACTGGATTAAAAACCGCATCGTGAACATCGCCTGGCCAATAAATCCGAAGATGAGCCAGAAATCGATTCTAAACTTTGGATATTGCTGGGCAAAGTTGGACAGAACTTCTTTGATCCAATCCATATCAGATCCTTTCCTCTATATCATATTGGATGTGGCGGTGCTTCATCCATCTCACCCCTAACAGATCGATGAAGGACCGAAAGGCGCGATTCCGGATGTTATACTTTGATTTTCCGAATCTTCTCTGATGGTGTAAAACGGGAATCTCAATAATTCGATATCCCTGCATCTTCACCAGGGTTGAGAGAAACCGGTGCATTCCATTAAATGGGGGAACCTCTTTAATGCACTCCCTTTTAAAGGCCCTCAGTGTGCAAGCGCTATCATGTATCTGTTCTCCGCTTAACCGGTTACGGATAACATTCGCAATCTTCGAGGAGATCCTCTTTAGCAAGGGGTCATCCCTTTTCTGACGCCACCCGGTGGCCATATCGTAACGGTCCAGATATCCCAGAAGTTTGGGGATATCCTCCGGATCGTTCTGGAGATCGGAATCCAGTGTAACGATTCTTTCTCCCCGAGCCTCCCTCATCCCTGCAAGAAGCGCCGTGCTCAACCCCCGGTTCTCTTTTAATCCGATGATTCGGAGGGAAGGATATTGGGAAGCCATCTCCCTGAGGATTTTTCGGCTTCCATCCGAACTCCCATCATCTACAAAGATCACCTCGTAAGAATCTCCGAGACGGTTTAATACATTCGCCAACCTTGGGATGAGAATGGAAAGGTTCTCCTCCTCGTTAAAGACAGGCACCACCACCGAAATCTC
>DYHU01000331.1:1826-3628 GCA_020724025.1 Syntrophorhabdus sp.
TTACCTATTCGAAATCAGCACCATATCATCGCCCCCGACATTTCGTCGGGCGATCAACTCAATTTTAGGTCTATCCCCCATCGTCTGAAATTGAGTAAAATCCCTGAATTTGAGGAGACAAAATACTCTCTCCTCCGATTGAAGAAAGCGAATAAACTCTTCCCTCTTCTCCAGTTCCAGAATGGGCACGATCTCCGTATAATAATTATAAGGAGCGAATACAAAATCGCCATAGATCGCTAACTTATCCCCGGCTTGAATTCGGGAGGTAATCTCCTGTGAAATGAAGCGGGCCGATTTATAAGGATTGATCAGAGGGAATACAATCCTTGTGGCGTAAAAGAACGTTCCGGCCATCATTCCGATGAGGAGGGTGAACACAGCGCCGTAAAGTCTGAAACGATAAAGGACGAACATGGCAATGCTTCCACCGGCAAGAAGAAATGCAACGGGAAGGCTATAGGACAGGTAAGAATGAAATTTCATTGAGACGAGCCATGGGATTGCGCCCCCTCCGACCAATAAGAGCCCCATGAACCCATAAAGAGGGATGCTCACCCATTCCTTTCGAAAATGCTTCATGGAGGAGGAGACAAAATCCTCCAGGAGTTTTCCCACCATCAATGAAACAGCAGGAAAAAGAGGTAAAAGGTAAAGCCCCCTCTTCCCTTTTGAGATCGAAAAAAAGAGAAAGATAACTCCACACCATATGAGGAGGAAAAGGAGTTCTTTCTTTTTGTTAGAAACTTCTTCTGAAAGACTGTAAGCGATGGCGCCGGGTAGAAAGAGAAACCAGGGGAGAAAGTCTGCCGGGAAATTAAAAAGATAGTAGTAGAAAGGACGGATATGGCTCGAGCCCTTTGCAAAACGTTCCACTGTATGGTGCATCAGGGTAGCGTCAAAATATTCCTTCCCTCCCTTGACCAGGGCAGGAACATACCAACAGCCAACAATAACAAAAAAGAGGAGCATTCCGGGGATGAGCTTCATTGCTCTCAATCCCTTCCAGTCCTTCTGAAAAATGAGATGGGTCAAACAGACCAGAAGCGGCAGTAGAAATCCAACCGGCCCCTTGGCCAGAGTGGCCAACCCCATTCCGACATAAAATCCATAAATGAACAGATTTCCCCTATTTCCTTTCTTCATAGGGTCCCCCCTTACCCCCTCCCTCTCCCCATTGGGGAGAGGGGAAGGGTGAGGGGGATTATACTGATGCCATCTGAAAAAACAGAAAATGGAGGCTGTTGTGAAAAAGGTGAGAGTGGCATCAATATTTGCCCGTGTTGAAAGATAGGCAAATTCCGCACTGGTGGCAAGGATGAAAGCGGAGATCAACCCGGTTCGGAAGGAGAAGAGTTTTCTCCCAAGAAGAAATGTCAGGAAAACGGTCATGGTTCCAAAGAAGGCCGAGGGAAACCTGACGGCAAACGAGCTGAAGCCCTGCCAGAGGAAGGAGGAAAAAGCGATCAGCCAAAAAAAGAGAGGCGGTTTATCGGTATAAATCTGCCCGTTTAAATGCATCAGAATCCAATCCCCTCCGTTGACCATTTCTCTGGCCACCTGGGCATAACGGGGCTCATCCGGATTCCAGAGGTCCCATTGACCCAGGTTAACGAAATAGAGGGCAAAACAAAGGACAAGGAGAAGACCAACCTGTCCCGATGGATGATTCCATAAGTTTGACCATTGTTTTTTCATCTTTTCTCGGTCTTCAAAAAACGTATTATTTAACTCTTTGAAAAAGGTTATCTAATCCCCCTTCATCCCCCTCCTTCGACCAGCTCAGGATGGTGAGCATGTCG
>DYHU01000047.1:0-4458 GCA_020724025.1 Syntrophorhabdus sp.
GTAATTTGAATAGGGTTACATCCTGTCGCCGGGGTTAGGAGGATTGAGAAGATGCTGCTGGTCTTTATCTTATTTGCAATTTTTCTGGCAATGGGGATGCCCGTGGCCTTTGCCATAGGCATTGCAGGGACTGTCTTTTTCCTTCAGAACCCCCAACTGCCCTTTACGATGACGATACAACTGGCTATCTCCCAGACGCAAAATTTCCCCCTCCTTGCTATTCCGCTCTTTATATTTGCTGCCAACCTTATGAATGAAACAGGCATAACCTATAGACTGATCAAGCTGGCGGGAGTGCTCGCCGGACATATGCGCGGAGGCCTTGCGCAGGTAAACGTCGTTCTCAGCACCCTCATGGGCGGGGTTTCGGGCTCGGCGATTGCCGATGCCGCCATGGAAGCACGCATCCTGGGAACGGAAATGATCAAAAAAGGCTTTTCAAATGGCTATACAACCGCCGTGACAGTCATTACCGCATGTATTACTCCAATCATCCCACCCAGCATTGGCCTCATATTATATGGAACCATTGGACAGGTTTCCATCGGTCGGCTTTTTGCAGGGGGTATCGTTCCGGGCCTTATGATGATGGTATTTCTGATGACAGCGGTGTCATTGACCTCAAAGAAAAAAGGGTATCTTCCCGAAAGGAAGCGACCCTCTCTTAAAGAGGTGGTGATAGCGCTGATCGACAGTATATGGGCATTTCTCTTCCCGTTTGCATTGATTGGGGGGATAAGGTTTGGTCTCTTTACCCCCACGGAAGCTGGGGCATTCGCTGGAGTTTATGCTTTAGCAGTCGGAGCGCTCTTCTACAGGGAGCTCACGTGGGAAAAGTTTAAAAGAACCCTTGAGTTTACTATCGTTGACATTGGTTCGATTATGCTCATCATTGCTTTGTCGGGAATATTTGGTTACGGCCTGGCTTATGAAAAAGCAGGGGATACATTTTCTCGATTTATGCTCGGAATAACCAATAACCCTCAGATATTATTGATCCTCATTGTGGGAGCTGTCTTTATTGCAGGCATGTTTATCGACAGCACAGCCATCATATTACTTTTTACTGCGATCCTTCTTCCCCTGGTAAGTGAAGTAGGTGTTGACCCCGTGCATTTCGGACTTGTCTTTATGCTCGTGATTGTGTTGGGACTTGTGACCCCGCCTGTGGGCGTGTCCATGTACACCGTATGTTCAATCCTGGATTGTCCTTTAGAGGAGTATACCAAAGAATGTGTGCCGTTCATCGTTGCTGTATTGCTTGTAGACATCATCCTCATCTTTTTCCCGAGTCTTGTTTTGTTTATTCCCAATTTGATATTCGGAAAGGTCTACTAACGAAAACAGGATAACTTTAATTCAATAATATTTCTGGAGCTGTTAAAGCGAAGCGAGAGTTAGGGGCTCGTAGTTAAAAGGAAAATAAATAGACCCTTGAGATTCCGAAACAAGTTCGGAATGACAACCTTAACGTCATGCTGAACTTGGTTCAGCATCTATTCTTGAACTTGAGAGCAAAACCAATGAAACTCAAAGATCGAGTATCAATCATTACAGGTGGAGCAAGAGGAATCGGCAAAGCAATTGCCCTGACTTTTGTCCGGGAGGGGGCGAAGGTTGTTCTCGTGGATGTGGATAAAGAGAAGCTCGAAACCCTGAAAAATGAGATTGAGAAGAGAAAGGGAGAGGCCATCACCGTCCCTTGTGACATCACTAAAAGTGCTGAAGTGAAAGCGATGGTTGAACAGGTTCAAAAAACCTTTGGTCGTATTGACATTCTTGTTAACAATGCCGGGATCATCAGAAGGGGAACGATTGAGACGGTCACTGAAGAGGATTGGGATAAAGTGATCGAGGTCAACCTCAAAGGGACCTTTCTCTGCTCAAAGGCGGTCGTTGAGGTCATGAAAAAGCAGGGCTATGGAAATATCGTAAACGTCTCATCCATTGCAGGAAAGATGGGGGATATTACCTCTGCTCCGGGGTACGGACCGTCGAAGGCCGGTGTGGATGCTTTAACAAAAACATTAGCAAGGCAATTGGCTCCCTATGGGATCAATGTTAATGGAGTGGCACCCCATGCCATTGAGACGGAGATGAGCGCCCAGTGGTCAGAGGAGAGACGAAAAGAGATTATCGCCTCCATCCCCCTCGGTCGTCTTGGAAAACCCGAGGATGTGGCAGAGGCAGTGCTCTTTTTGGCTTCGGATGAGGCCTCCTTCATTACGGGCGAGATCCTCGATGTCAACGGTGGAGCGCTGATGGACTAATGGAAATAAACAATGAACGATAAACGATGTACCATGAACATAAAGAGCAGTGCGCTAATAATATTTTTTTGAACATTTACCATTTTTTTGTTCATTGTTCAAAGTTCATAGTTCATCGTAAAAAAGGGGAAATAATTTGAATCGAGACGAGATGATCGGTGGAATCGTGCTCTTTCTCTTTGGAGGGGTCACCACTCTGTTCTCCTTAAAGATGCCCATTGGCACGTTCCGGGTGGCGGGCTCTGGGATGTTTCCCCTCTGCCTGGGAATCCTTCTTATGATGCTCTCTGCACTCTATCTTCTAAGCCTTTATTTTAAGGAGAAACCTTCGGAGAAGAACCCTGCTTCTGAGCTTTCTGAACCAAACAAACAGACGATCCTCTTTTTAGGAACGATGGTGTTAACAACCCTTTTCTTGAATGGGCTGGGATACCCCCTTTCGTCCTTTCTACTACTTCTATTTCTCTTTAGAATCCTGGGATTGAAACGGTGGGCTCATAACGCCCTTCTGTCTTTTATTACGGCGGTAGCTTCCTATCTTTTATTCGTTCAGTGGCTCAAGATCCCACTGCCGAAGGGATGGATAGGGTTGTAACCCCTCACCCTTCCCCTCGCCCCTCAGGGGAGAGGATATTGAAAACCAAGGATAAATAGATGTTTGAATCGCTCCAGCATCTTGCTACCGGTTTTGGAATCGCCACCACGTTTCATAACCTCTTTTATTGCTTGATTGGCGCCATTGTCGGGACGTTGATCGGAGTACTCCCGGGAATCGGGCCGATCGCTGGAATCGCCCTTCTTATCCCGGCCACCTTCGGCCTCAACCCCACTTCGGCCATCATCATGCTGGCCGGCATCTATTATGGCGCCATGTATGGAGGCTCCACCACCTCCATTCTCCTCAATGTGCCTGGAGAGACCGCTTCGGTGATCACCTGCATCGATGGCTATCAGATGGCTCAGAAAGGAAGGGCTGGCCCTGCTCTGGCTACCTGTGCGATTGGTTCTTTCATTGCAGGGACCATTGGGATATTTGGTCTTGTTTTTTTAGCGCCACCCCTGGCAGAAGCGGCATTAGCCTTTGGCCCCCCTGAATATTTTTCGTTGATGGTCTTCGGATTCATCGTCCTGAGCAATGTGACCGGCGCCTCACTCCTGAAGTCCCTTATGATGGCCATTGTGGGCTTGATCATTGGAACCATTGGGCTCGATCCGGTCACGGGAGATGCCCGTTTTGCCTTTGGCGTCGTCCCTCTTCTTGGAGGAATTGAATTCGTTGCCGTGGCCATTGGACTCTTTGGAATCGGTGAGGTCCTGATCAATGTTCATCAGCCCCTGGAGATGCTGGAGCAAAAAGTTCTCGTGCCGCGCTTCCGGGAACTCTATCCCACCCTCCAGGATTTAAAAAAATCAATTGGCGCAATTCTGAGGGGCACAGGAATCGGATTTGGGGTGGGTCTGGTCCCCGGCCCAGCGCCCGTTATTGCTACCTATGCTTCCTATATGGTGGAGAAGAGGATCTCAAAACATCCTGAGGAGTTTGGTAAGGGAGCGATTGAAGGAGTGGCTGGACCCGAGTCTGCCAATAACTCCGCCTGTCAAGCTGCCTTCATTCCTCTTTTCGTCCTCGGAATTCCTTTTGCCCCTCCCACGGCGATTCTGCTTGGCGCCCTTCTCATCCACGGTGTCGCCCCTGGCCCATTGATGATCGGCCAGCATCCTGAGCTCTTCTGGGGCGTCATCGCAAGTATGTATATCGGCAATTTTATCCTCCTCTTTCTTAATTTACCGTTCGTCCCCCTCTTTGCCAACATTTTAAGGACACCCAAAAAAGTTCTTTTACCCCTCGTTATTCTCTTCTGTATGACAGGAATGTACACGGTGAACAATTCAGTTTTTGACATATGGATGATGCTCATTTTTGGCGGTATCGGATTTTTAATGAGGAAATGGGCTTATGAGGGCGCTCCCCTCCTCCTCGCGCTGGTCCTTGGTCCAAAACTGGAGGTGGCCTTCCGTCAGTCTTTGATGATCTCCCACGGCGACTTTGGAATCTTTATCAATCGGCCAGTTTCAATGGTCTTTTTGCTGGCAACTGCAATCTTCCTTGTTATTCCGTTAATTCGAATAATATTAAAAAAACAGAGAAAGGAGGGGGTAAAGCAGTAAGCAGTAAGCAGTAAGCAGT
>DYHU01000047.1:4558-10106 GCA_020724025.1 Syntrophorhabdus sp.
TTCAGGCGGCGGATTTCCCGGTGAAAGAGGTCCAGGTCATCATTCCCTGGGCAGCCGGAGGAGCAACAGACCTGATCTTCCGCGCCTTGGCCGCTACGACAGGGAAATATCTCGGGAAAGCGGTAGTCATAGTCAACCGCCCTGGTGGAGGAAGCGCGGTTGGCTATACGGAAGGGATGCAGGCTAAACCTGACGGCTACACATTGACCTCGGCGGTGACGCCTCTTACGATCCTCCCTCATCAGGTTTCAACCGCCTATACCTACAAAAACTTTGAACCGATTATCAATGTGGTCAGCGACCCATCCATGTTCTTGGTGAGGGCAGATGCTCCCTGGAAGAGTCTCAAGGAGTTTTTAGACTTTGCTAAGAAGAACCCTGACATGATCACTGTCGGAAACTCAGGTGCTGGTGGAGGAGTTCATCTCGTTGCCCTTGCCTTTGAGAAGGCGGCCGGCGTGAAGTTTAACCATATCCCATTTTCCGGTGGAGGACCTTCCGTGACCGCCATTCTCGGAGGCCATGTCAATGCTGTTTCGGTCTCCCCTCCTGAGGGGATTGAACATGTGAAAGCAGGAAAATTGAAGATCGTCGCCCTCTTTGCTGAAAAGAGATTTGAACTCTTTCCTGATGTTCCAACAGTAAAGGAGCAGGGAATCGATTTTGTCATGGGGATGTGGCGTGGGCTGATCGCACCTAAAGGCACACCCGCTGATGTGATTAAAAAGCTAAACGACGCCTTCAAACAGGGCATGGACGATCCTGCTTTCAGGAAGAATGCCAGGGACATGGCGGTCAACCTCTCCTACCTTGGACCGGATGCCTTTGGAAAACTAATGGCTAACGACCATGAGTTCTTTGGCAAATTGGTCAAGGAGATTAAAAAATGATCGTTTCGTAAAAAGTCTGCCGATCTGTCACTCCTGCGAAAGCAGAAGTCTACAAATATTTGAATTCACTGGATTCCCGTTTTCACGGGAATGACGTTAATGGGCTCAATTGGACTTTTTACGATTTTATCAAAGATTATTTAATTCAGAAAGGAGGGTAAGAAAATGAAGGTTATTAAATTGGGTTTTATTCTGTCAATGATGGCTCTGGTTTGTTTCCTCTTCGCATGTGCCAGCACGGCTCCAACAGTCAAGCCAGAGGAGAAGAAAACAACGATTCGTATCGGAAGTCCGTTTAAAGCAGGCCATATCCTCGTGGTTGCCGCTGAAAAGTTCAAAGAACTGGTAGAAAAGGGAAGCGGTGGGAGGATTGCGGTTGTTGTGGACGCGGGAGTTAAGTCAGAAGAAGAAATTAACGATTTGTGTAGCAAAGGGATGATTGAAATGCAATCCAATGGACACCGGGCCCTTGAGATATTTGGGGCCCAGTATTTCTTCCTTAATGCACCTTATGTCTTTAAGGATTTCGGCCACGTCATGAGGGTCTGGGAAGGAAATATTGGAAAGAAGGCGCGAGAGCAGGTGGAGAAAACCGGAAATGTGAAGTATCTTGAGCTTGTCTCAAGAGGGCTCCGCCAGACCACATCGAAAAAACCTCTCTATACCCCAGCCGATGTCTACGGATTAAAGCTTCGACTGCCAACGGTGAAGACCTGGATTGCCGTTTGGAAAGAGATGGAAACAGAACCTATACCAATCCCTCTTCCTCAACTCTATCAATCTTTGAAGGAAGGCAAGGCGGAGGCATCAGAGGGTGATCTGGGACAGGTTGCCTCCTTTAAGCTGGATGAAGTTCAAACATATCTCACCATTACGAATCACCTTGTCCAGACCGGAGGGATCATGATCAACAAAACCTTCTTTGACGGATTGTCAAAGGGGGACCAGAATTTGATTTTGAAGGCCGCTAAAGAAGCCGCCAATTGGGCCAACGAGAAGATGAAGAATGATGAACTCAAACTTCTCATCGACTTACAGCGCAAGGGAATGCAGGTAATTATCCCTGATGCCGATATGTTTAGGGAGAAAGCAAAACCCGCTGTTGAAGGACTCTTCAAGACGGAATGGCCAGTGACGACCTGGAAAGAGATTTTGGCGCAGTAGCTCTATCAGGCAGAGGCGCTTTAGAAGTTTTACAGTTACCACTCCCTGTCATTCCTGCGAAAGCAGGAATCCAGGAATTGAAGGGCTTCAAATCTTCATGAAAGCCACTGGATTCCCGCCTGCGCGGGAATGACAATCTTAATTGTCCATGCTTTTTCATCGTTCGAACCTGCCTGTCGGTAGGAAGAGGGAGGAATAAGGTGGGAGGCAAGGAGAAACAATGGCGTTAAATGATGAAATTAAAGAAAAAGAGAGAAGGGTTAGAGAGTTTCTTAAATCAAAAGGCTTGAAAGGGGTACTCCTTAAACGTCAAGCAAACTTTTCCTGGATGACGGGGGGTGGCCTCAATCTAGTTGGAATTGCTACGGAGATGGGAGCCACCTCCCTTCTCATCACTGAGGACTCGAAATATGTTATCTCAAACAATATCGAAGCTCCCCGGATGATTGAAGAAGAACACCTGGAGAGTCAGGGATTTATTGTAAAAACTTTTCCCTGGCATGAGGATCAGGAAAACACCATCATAAAAGAGCTGACCGGAGAAGGTCCTGTGGGAAGCGATGTCCCTTTCCCCAATGCGGTGACGCTCACAGAGGATATCGCAAGGCTCCGTTACTCGTTGACTCCTGAAGAACTGGAGCGATACCGCTGGCTGGGAGAGAAGGTCTCCCTGGCGCTGGAGAAGACACTGATCGAGACGGAAAAGGGGGAGAAGGAATCTGGGGTGGTGGGAAGACTGTGCAATGAATTCTGGAAAGACCGAATCGACCCTATCACCTTAATGTCCGCTGCCGATGATCGAATATCTAAATTCCGCCACCCCATCCCAACTGAAAGAAGGATTGAAAAATACTTGATGGTTTCTGCCAATGCGAGAAAATGGGGCCTTATCGTCTCGCTCACCCGTTTTGTTTACTTTGGGAAACTGCCCAAAGAGCTGAGAGAAAAGTATGAAGCCAATGTCTTTATTGATTGCGCCATGATGGCTCACACCCGGCCAGGATTTCCTGTAAAGGAAGTCTTTCAAAAGGGGATCGATGCCTATAAAGAAAAAGGATATCCGGAGGAATGGAGACTTCATCATCAGGGTGGCTCCATCGGCTATACGGGCAGGGATTATAGAGTCACCTTTAAAACCCCAGATATCATTCAGGAGAATCAGGCCTTTACCTGGAACCCATCCATCACCGGGACAAAATCAGAGGATACCATCCTGGCGACCTCAAAGGGTCTGGAAATGATCACCCGCCCCATCCTCTACCCTACTCTTTCTTTATCAGTGGCAGGCATCTCTTTTAAACGGCCGGCCATTTTGGAGAAGGAAGGAGGTGGTGATTAGTTTGGTGTATGGAACGGTTTGAAACCGTTCCATACGGAGTTCGGAGTTTTAATCTGAAATCTTCAATCTGCAATCTGAAATCTAATATTAAGGAGGGGTTAAAGATGAAAAAGATTTGTTTGGTTATTAGCCTTTCTTTGTTATTGGCCATCTTTGCATCCTCTGCTTTTGCTCAAAAGGTGACCCTCCGTTACGGTCATGCGAATGCAGTCACTTATCCTTATCATATAGCAGGGCTTGCCTTTGCAAAGGCGGTTGAGGAGAAGTCAAAGGGCACATTGGAAGTCAAAATTTTCCCAATGGGACAACTCGGAGGAGAAAGAGATATCACAGAAGGACTCCAGCTGGGGACAATCGATCTTCAAGGAACCTCTCTGGGGGTTACAGGAACTTTCGTCAAGGTCCTCAACATTTACAACCTTCCGTTTATCTTCAAAGGCCCAGATCACTTCATGAAGGTTACCCATGGGCCGATTGGGGAATGGGTGCTAAAGGAAGTGATCAAAGAGGGTGAAAAGGTCAACTTAAAACCACTCTCCATTGCTGGGCCTGCTTTTCGCGTTCCAATGAACAATATCAGACCCATCAACAAATTGGAGGATTTCAAGGGGCTTAAGATTCGGACGATGGAGGTCCCCCTTCATAAAGATGCCTATAAGGCCCTTGGGACGAGTCCTACGCCACTCCCCTTCGGAGAGCTCTATACAGCCCTCCAGACCGGAGTGGTCGACGGAAATGAAAATGGGCCTGCCACATTGGAGGCCATGAAGTTCTATGAAGTTCAGAAATATGTCACCTACTTACCCGTCCTTTCCAACGGCGGAGCTTTCCTGATGAGCTTCAAGACGTTCAACAAACTTTCCCCTGAACATCAGAAAGTGATTGTCGAGAGTATTCCGGCTTGGACCAAGGCTATGGATGATGAATGCTTGAGGCAAGATAAAGAGGCTTTGGCTAAAATGGAAGCCAAAGGGACGAAGATCAATTATATTAAGGACCTTAAACCCTATATCGATGCCACTGCATCGGTTCGAGCCGAAGCGACAAAGGCATGGCCTAAGGAATGGGCGGATATGGCAGATAAAATTTTAAAGCTTGATTGATTCCCCTCTCCTGCCCTCCCCCTTTAGATGGGGGAGGGTGAGGGTGGGGGTGACAAGGGAAAAAAGGATGTCCTATTTTGTTCATCAACTCAATCGATTCGGAAATCTCTTAGAAAAGATTCTTTCCGCATTTGTCGGCGTTGCCCTGGCAGGATTTGCAGCCACGGTCATCGTGGAGGTCTTCTTCCGATATTTTCTTGGATTCTCACTTTATTGGTCAAACGAATTGGCGACTTACCTTTTCATCTACTTAGTCTTTTTCGGGGGAAGTGTTGCCCTCAAACGCGGAGAACTCATCAATGTCGCCTTTATTAAAGAAAGACTTCCCCTGAAATGGAAAAAAGGGGCAACCTTCTTTGTCTTTCTCATCATGTTAGCTTTTTCTGTAATGGCCTCTGCTTTCTCCACCATCTTAATTCAGACCAGTATCAAAACTAAGACCGTCAGCCCGGCCATGCTCATTCCCATGGCTCTTATCTATCTCCCCATCTTTCTTGGATTTGGATTCTTAGCCTTTTTCTCTTTCATGGGGCTCATCAACACGACTCTTCGTTGGGAAGTGAAGGAGAGATAGAAATGCTTATCGTCCTGATCTTCATCTTCCTATTGATCATTGGAGTCCCCGTCGTATTCGTCCTCGGGATCAGTGGAACGGCATCGATCCTCCAGGCTGATCTCCCCCTGGTCTTAATTCCCCAGAGGATGTTTGTGGGCCTCAACTCATTTCTCTTGATCTCGGTCCCTCTCTTCATTCTGGCTGGCAATCTGATGGGTGCCTGCGGAATCACCCCCCGGATTGTAAACTTCTCCAACATGCTGATCGGAAGAATCAGGGGAGGTCTCAGTTATGTCACACTGGTCGCCATGGATTTCTCTTCCGGTATTACAGGGGCAGGAGCCGCAGATACAGCCGCCATTGGGTCTGTCATGATCCCTGTGATGATTAAAGAAGGGTATAAACCTGAATATGCCGCTGGACTGATGGCAGTCGGTGCCACGGTAGGGCCGATCATCCCCCCCAGCATTGCCTTTGTGATTTATGGGGCTATGAC
>DYHU01000047.1:10206-17984 GCA_020724025.1 Syntrophorhabdus sp.
ATGCTCCTTGTGGCCAATGCCTCCCTCTTTTCCTGGATCCTTGCTGCAGAGGGGATCCCTCAGAAAGTAGCGGATGGAATCCGGCATCTTACCCAGAATCCTTATGTCGTCCTTTTCTGGATTAACCTCCTTCTCCTCTTTATGGGCTGCATCATGGAGACACTGGCGGTAATTATCATCCTCGTTCCCGTGCTGCTCCCCCTCATCAAATCTTTGGGGATCGATCCACTTCACTTTGGAGTGGTCATGGTGGTCAATCTCAGCATTGGCTTGGCTACTCCCCCTGTCGGGGTGAATCTTTTCGTCGCCTCAGGCATCGCGAAGATCTCCCTCGAGAAGATCAGTAAAGCGATCTGGCTCTTTCTTATCGCCTTATTGGTTCCTTTAGCACTGATCACCTATATCCCACAAATCACTCTCTGGGTACCAAGGCTATTTTTGAAATAGGAGAATGGAGTAGTCATGGAAAGAAAATTGCGGCTTGGAGTGATTGGATGTGGAAGGATCGCACAGGCCCATCTCTCCGCCATCGAGAATTTAAGAGAGGAGATCGACCTCATCGCTGTGGCCGATTCGGAGGAAAGTAAAGCAATTGAGGCAAAAGACCGTTTCGGAGCAAAATCCTTCACTTCCCGATACGAAGACCTCCTTAGGGACCCGGAGATCGAAGCTGTAATCATTACGCTTCCCAATCACCTTCACCATCCTGTTGCCATTCGAGCAGCCATGTCAAAAAAACATATTCTGGTCGAAAAACCGATGGCCCTCAATGTCAATGAGGCCCGAGAGATGGTTCAGAAAGCGAAGGAAAATGGAGTGACCCTAATGGTGGGTCAGAGCAGGAGATTCTCCCATGCTATGTTTGAACTTCAGAGAAATCTTCCTGAAATTGGAAAACTCTTTCGAGTGCAGATATCCTTTCTTGTCAATTTCCCTTCTCCTCCCACAACCTGGTGGAGGCGATCGGAGGAGGCGGGGGGTCTGGTCATCCTGCTTCAGGGAAGCCATTCCATCGATTCGATTCTGACCTGGATTAAAAAGATACCCAAGCAGGTCTGTACCTTCTCTTCGAAACAGAACCTCCAATGGGAGGGAGAAGATGAGGCCGATATCCTCCTCTCTTTTGATGAGGGGGAATTAGCCTCTGTTCACCTCTCCCTCAGCACTTCTCCGGAAATTCACGAAGCAATTCTCATTGGAACGAAAGGGGTGATGAGGCTTGCGGAATATTTCACCGGAAGGCCATTCCGTTTTGGCTATCATCTCGATTTGAATGGAAAGAGGGTTTATTCCGGAGAACAGGACCCATCCCACTATACGCTCCAGATCAAAGAATTCATCGATGCAATTCAAAAGGATCGAAGCCCTATCGCCTTCGGTGAAGAGGTTTTGAATACAATGCTGGTCCTGGATGCGGCGCGGCTCTCTGAAAAAGAAGGAAGAACTGTAAGGATAGAGGAAGGAGGGATTTTAAAATGATTGAACGGCATGTTACTTTTAATGTCATTCCTGGCAAGGAAAAAGAGTTTGAAACGCTTTTCAAAGAGGAATATAGCGTCACCATGTCCGGACAGCCCGGCTTCGTCTCTGTGACCCTTCTGAAGGAGCATGAAAAAGAGGCGTTCTACCAGATGGTGATCCGGTTCCAATCCCTTGAGACTGCATCCGCCTGGAGGGATTCCGCTGACCATAAAGCCCTATCTCCAAAGATCAAGGCCCTGTATAACGAGAGCACTGTCCAGGTGTATGAGGTAATCGCACAGAGGTAGATCGGGCACAATCATACAGAAATCTATTTTGACATGATCAATTCGAATATGATAATTTTCCATCGGGATTCTAAACAAAATGAAAGGAGGGAGTAGGAACATGGGACGAAAAATTTTTGTAATTGCATTGGTAGTGGTTGGGGTTTTTATCTTTTGGGGTCTAACCCATGCCCAGGAATGGAAGCCGAGCAAACCCATTACTATCATCGTGCCTTGGCCTGCAGGTGGTTCTACGGATTTAACCGTTCGTATCCTCGCCAGCGAGATGGAAAAAGTCCTCGGCCAGCGAATCGCTGTCGTTAACACTCCGGGTGCAACAGGAGCCATCGGCATGAGGAATGCCTGGGAAGCACCACGGGATGGATATACCTGGACCTCCAACTCTGATACATCGATGATCAATCTCCCCGTACTCGATCTTCTGAAGGTGACTCACAGGGAATGGATTCAATGGTATGTCCTCTTTGCCCCAAGCATTATCGGAGTGACTCCAGACTATCCTGCCAAGGATGTTACAGAACTTGTCAAAATGATGAAGGAGAAGCCTGGCCAGGTGGCTGTTTCTTCTGCTGGTGTTGGAAGCTCAGGCCACACAGCTCTCGAGGTCTTTAAAAAGGTAACAGGGGTTAATGTCAGACATGTTCCCTTTGCTGGCGGTTATCCAGCAGTGGTGGCAGCTGTTTCAGGTGAGGTCAATGTCGTGATGCAACTCTCCATGGAGCAGGCAGATATGGTCCGTGCGAAGAAACTGAGACCCCTGGCCAACACTGGCCTCCAGGCCCTCAATATATCTGGGTATGGCGAGGTTCCTTCGGTTACAAAATGGTATCCCAAATTTCCATTGACAGGCTCTCACTTTGGCCTGATGGTTCCAAAAGACACACCTAAAGAGGTGGTCGTAGCGATAAGTAAGGCATTCGATGTAGCAGCGAAATCGACTGCCATCAAAAAATTTGCCGATGAGAAAGCCGTTTTTGCAGCAAACTTGAAAGAGGCCGAAGCCATGACCATGGCAGAAAAGACAGCTTCTATTGTGACCTGGATTATGTATGAGAGCGGTGCGGCCAAGATCTCACCCGCTCAATTCAACATCCCAAAGGCTGCGGATTAATCCAAAAGGGATCTCTTTGGGGAAGCAAAAGTGGGGAGGGGGAAAAAGCGCTTATCTACCCTCCCTTACCCTTTCGATGATTGTGTTCAAGTTTTCGAAGAGGTCAAGAAGAAATATTTAATCATCAAGTCTTATGGAGTATGAATTCAGACGACAAGATTTCTATTCGGGATTGATCATCATAGCTATCAGTCTTTTTGTGGTGGTGGAGAGCTGGTTGATGCCCCGATACTTTCAGGGCTGGCCTGTCTATGCAGCCCCTGGAATTGTAACTGGTCTTCTCGGTTTGGGGCTTTTGGGGATGGGCATCACCTTAACCATTCGATCAATCCAGCGGCGGGGTGCGCCATTGGCTTTCAAGAGATCCGATATTTTTTCTTATCTGAAAGATCCTAAGACGCATCGCCTTGGCTTAATGTTTGCCCTAAGTCTCATCTATTGCCTATTTCTCGGCCATAGGCTTCCTTATATTGTCGTTACAGTGATCTATCTCGCGATAGCAATGATCACATTTCGCGGAACCGGTCCGATCAAAGCATTACTGATATCCATAATGGTTGCGATAGGAGTTGCGATGGTATTTAATCGCCTCTTCCTCATTCCCCTTCCATGAAAGGCAAATGATGGAATTAGGTCCCTTATTAATCTTCAAGGAGTTGTTAAAGTTAATCACCCCCATCACTCTATTCCACATATTCTGGTCTACCTTCGTTGGAATGATGATTGGAATGCTCCCAGGCCTGACCGCAACCATGGGGATCGCCTTGCTGACAGGTCTCACCTTCGGGATGGAACCGAAGACAGCCATCATCATCTTAATCTGCGTCTATGTCGGAGCCATTACAGGAGGAAGCCGTTCTGCCATTCTACTCAATATCCCAGGAACACCTGCGAATGCGGCTGCCTGTCTTGATGGATTTCCTTTAGCCCAAAGAGGCGAGGGTGGCCAGGCAATTGGCTTGGCTGCAACGGCTTCCTTCATTGGAACGGTCTTTGGCCTCTTCTGCATGGCTTTCTTTACTCCTTATCTTGGAAAGATTGCTCTCGAATTTCATTCATGGGAGTTTTTCTGGTTAGCGATCTTTGGAATTATCATCTGTGGAAATCTAACGGCACCTACAGACCCCCTCAAGGGATGGATCGCTGGCTTCTTCGGTCTATTGGTCTCCCTTGTGGGGATGGAAGGCATTGCCGCATACTCAAGGTTCTCTTTTGGTTTCGATCAAATGAAGGGTGGGTTTGCGCTCATCCCTGTACTAGTGGGGGTTTATGGAATCGCCGAAGTCTTCGGAGGAATGAGAGAGATTGTCCTTCCAAAGGTAAGATCAAAAGTGGGAAGAATCATCCCCAAAGCACGGGATTTAATCAATCACTATCGACATATCCTTCGTTCCGGTGTCATCGGTGTCATCGTCGGCGCCATTCCGGGTGTTGGTGAGGATGTGGCGTCCTGGGTCTCTTATGACTTCGCCAAGCGATCGAGCAAGAAGCCGGAGGAGTTTGGAAAGGGATCATTAGAAGGCCTCATTGCCGCTGAAACAGGAGACAATGCCTGCATCGGAGGCGCTATTATCCCTGTTCTCTCCTTGGCTGTTCCAGGAAGCGCACCTGCAGCCGTCCTTCTTGCAGCCATGTGGCTCCATGGCGTACGACCCGGGCCTCTACTCATGTTTGAATTTCCCAACTATATTTGGGAAGTTACCGCCATGATGATCATGGCATCTTTCGCCTCCCTTATTATCAGTCTCTCTTTTGTCAGGGCTCAAGTGAAAATATTGCTCATCCCTCGGGCTGTTCTGATGCCTATTGTTTTTGTACTATGTGTGATTGGGTCTTTTGCCATCAATGCAAGAATCTTTGATATATGGGTGATGTTAGCCTTCGGCATTCTTGGCTACGTCATGCGGAACTATAATTACCCAGCCGCTCCCCTGGTCCTCGGCGTCATCTTGGGAGACATGGCAGATGTCAATATGCGCCGGGCCCTCATCCGCACCGCAGGAGATATCTCACCCTTTTTCACCCGTCCGATCTCACTGATCTTGATCCTTCTCATCGTGCTCACCATCATGAGTCGGGTAACGCCTTTCAGAAACGTGCTGTCAGCCACGATGTCCGGAGTCAAAAAGAGATTGAAGAGGCGAAGCGATTAAGGAGGTTCTTTGATGGGAAAAATTGGGATTGGAATCATAGGGTCTCGCTTTGCGGCGGATCTACATATCCGGGCTTTTGAAAAACTCCGTGGACAAAAATTGGAAATTATCGCCGTCTGTTCAAAGAATAGAGAGAGAGCGGAGGCCTTTGCAAAAAAGTTTGAGATCCCCCATGCTTTTACAGACTACCGACAGATGCTGGAACGGAAAGACATCCATGTGGTTGACCTCTGTGTCTCAACCGATCTCCATCACACCATCGCCATTCAGGCTGCCGAGGCAGGAAAACATATCATCTGCGAAAAACCCCTGACAGGGTTTTTCAGTGAGGGAACAACGACTCCTCGCCTGTCAATGATGGAAGGGGCTTTGAAAAATGCTTCATCCGTTTTAAAGGCGGTTAAAAAAAACCGGGTGAAATTCTGCTATGCTGAAAATTTTGTCTATGCCCCTCCGGTCACAAAACTGAAGAGCCTGATGAATGCCTGCCAAGGCACAGTATTAGACATCCGGGCTGAAGAGAGCCACTCAGGTTCCCATGCCGCTTACTCCCGAGAATGGAAGACCTCCGGAGGAGGCTCGCTCATGCGTCTCGGCTCCCATCCCATCGGAGCCGTGCTTCACCTGAAGCACTACGAAGGCCTGATGAAATTCGGCCGTCCCATTCGGGCCCAATCCGTGATCGGCGATGTGGGCCAATTGACAAAAATCGAAGCCTTTAAAAAAGAACCGAAGAAATGGATGGTCGATTCCTGGGTCGATGTGGAGGACTGGTCTGCGGCCCTGATCACCTTTGAAGACGGCTCAAAAGCAAGCATTCATTCAACCGATGTAAGCTTGGGCGGCGTAAAAAATCTGATCAGCGTCTATCTGTCCAATGCTGTGGCTCAGATCAATATCAATCCGAACAACAGCCTGGTCGTCTATTCTCCCGAGGGAAACATCTTCGGTTCGGAATATATCACGGAGAAAGTGGAGACAAAGGCAGGGTGGCAGTTCCCAAGCCCTGACGAGGACTGGATGAGAGGCTATCCGCAGGAGATGGAGGATTTTATAAATGCCATCCTTGAGGATCGTGATCCAGTCTCAGGCCCTGATTTGGCCTATGAAACGGTGGAGGTGATCTATGCCGCCTATCTATCAGCGGAGTCTGGAAAACGGGTAGAGTTAAGAGAAAGAGATTTATAAGGATGGAATCAAAAGCCGCGGTATTGGAAAAATTTAATGAGCCTTTGGTGATGAGGACTTTCCCCATCCCGGAACTTAAGGAAGGCGAAGTCCTTGTGAAAGTTGAGGCCGCAGGGGTCTGCGGATCCGATATCCATATGTGGGAAGGAAGGGACCCTCGCATCCGGCTCCCCATGATCCCCGGCCACGAAGGAGCGGGAGAAATCGTCGAGATGAAGGGAGAGAAGCGGGATATCCACAGCGTCCCGCTTCGCGCAGGAGACAGAGTATTGTGGAGCCGGAGTGTGACCTGTGGCCATTGTTACTTCTGCAAGGTGAAGATGGAGCCATCTCTCTGCCCAAACCGTTGGGTCTACGGCATCCACACCAACTGCGCAGGCCCTCCCTACCTCACCGGAAATTATGCCGAATACCTTTTACTCGTCGCAGAGACCGACCTCTTTAAGATCGAACCTGATGTAGATCTCAAGACCCTGGTCCCTGCTTCCTGTTCCGGTGCCACAGCCGCCCATGCCTTCGATCTCTCCGGAATCGAATCAGGAGATTCCGTACTGGTTCAGGGCGTGGGTCCCCTTGGAATCTTTGCTGTGGCTTTTGCCAGGTCTTATGGAGCTTCTCAGATCATCGCCATCGGAGGAACAGAGGAAAGATTAAAGATGGCCCAATCCTTTGGGGCGACGCATATACTCAATCGCCATCAACTTTCTCAGAAAGAACGGATGGAGGCAGTGATGGCGCTGACCCATGGGAGAGGAGTGGATGTCGCCTTTGAGATGGCAGGCGAGCCAGAGGCCCTGAAGGAATCTATCTCCCTTGTTCGAAACGGAGGGGCCTGTGTTTCGGCGGGTTTCGGAGAACCCCATGGAACAATAGAACTTGATTGCTTTCATGATCTCAACCGCAAAAACCTTCGTCTTCAGGGGATATGGGTGAGTGATGTTCGCCACACTCATATGGCCATTGAGTTGATATTGAGTCACTCTGAGGAGTTTAAAAAACTGATTACCCATACCTTTCCATTGGATCGGGCCAATGAGGCCATCCGAGTGATGAAGATGAAGGAGGCGGTGAAAGCGGTACTTACTCCTTAATAATCCCCCTCCATCCCCCTTTATAAAACTGACCGTGTCCCATAAGTCAGGTGGCTGGGCACAAGGAAGGGGGCATGACCGGTGTAATTGAAGGTTTTGCATTTCGTATTTTGGTGTCATTCCCGTGAAAACGGGAATCCAGGACCAATAGAAACATCTGGATTCCTGCTTCCGCAGGAATGACAAACTTAAAAATTAATAATGATATCGACCTGTTAACAACATTCAACTTAACCCTTGTGTCCAGCGCCCCCGCTTATGGGTAAGGATCAGTTTATAAAAGGGGGATTACCTCCCTTTGCCAAAGGGAGGAATTACCCCTCTTTGAAAAAGAC
Organism: Syntrophorhabdus sp.; assembly: GCA_020724025.1. The sequence goes on from DYHU01000047.1 coordinate 17,854, forward strand.
CAGGGTAAGGCAAGGTGCATCACTTAAGGCCTCCATATTCTATGCGTATGAGAAATACATAAAAAAAGTACTTGACAAAAATAAACCAGGGGCGAGGGGAGATTGGGCAGGAGATCTCAATTTAATTTTGA
>DYHU01000332.1 GCA_020724025.1 Syntrophorhabdus sp.
AGGTTTGCCAGAAATTGGCAAAGAGCCTTGTAAGGGATGGCGAGGGAGCAACAAAGTTTATTGAAATTGTGGTCAGAGGAGCACCAAACAGAGAGGATGCAAAGAAGGCCGCCTTTGCAATTGCCCACTCGCCTTTGGTGAAGACCGCTTTCTTCGGGGAGGATGCAAACTGGGGAAGGATTCTTTGCGCCCTGGGCCACTGCGGTATCCCTATAGACCCGAATCGAATCGATGTTTTTTTTGATAAGGCTCCGATTGTGAAAAACGGGATGGGAGTAGGGTCGCGATTGGAAGAGAAGGCGGCAGAAGTCATCAAAAAGGACTCTTTTAAAGTTACCGTGGACCTCCATAAAGGGAAATCCTCTTTTTCCCTTCTCACCACTGATCTCTCTTTGGATTATGTCAAAATCAACGCCTCCTACCGTTCTTAAAAATAGAGATGGAAAGATGAGGTGAGAAGTAGCTCTATGTTGATCTTCGTTGACGATTCAGAGATAGTAGAGATGAGACAACAAAAGAGAGGCGATTCCTCAAAATATTTCTTCTCAATCTGACAATGGCGTGGGTGGGAGGAACTTCCTTTGGGCAAACCTTCACACACTGGAAGACCGTATTACAGCCCCAGACCCCCCTTTGATCATTCACGTTATTAAGAATCTCCTTTAATCTTTCATCCCTGGGATCAGTAAAAAACCGGTAGGCCTTTGCCAACATGGCGGGACCTAAAAACTGGTCATCTCTTCCGAAGGCAGGGCAGGCTCCAAAACAGATTCCACATAGGATGCACTGGATATAAGGGTCGATCTCCTTTCGTTCGCTCTCCTTCATCAGATATTCCCGATCAGATGGGATGGGTTTCCCATGAAGATAGGGCTCAATCCTTTTGTAATGCTCAAAGAAGAGGGACATATCCACGATGAGGTCTCGAATCACAGTGAAAAAGGGCAGGGGTTCAATCAGGACGGTTTCTCCCAGCAGTCCCTCCACCGGAGTGCGGCAGGCTAATACCAATTCCCCATTGACCTTCATTGCGCAGGAGCCGCAGACCGCCCCCCGGCAGGAGTAACGGAAAGAGAGTGTTCCATCCTGTTCGTCCTGAATCCGAAGCAACGCCTCCAAGAGATTCATCCCTCTTTTCGTCCCAACTTTGAAGGCCTCAGTCCAACGGGGCGGGTCCTTCTCAGGATTGTAGCGTTTGATTTTCAATATTAAGGTGGATTTTTCCATTACTATTTACTTCAGCCTTAACCTTTCTCTTTCGTAATACTTTAGCACTTTGAAAATAACCTTCTTTAGTCTTATTTATTGTGTCATTCCCGTGCAAACGGGAATCCAGATGCTATCCCTGCAAAAGCAGGGAACCATATGATCAAAACACATGGATTCCTGCTTTCGCAGGAAAGACAACCATAAGAGTCCAATGTTTAGATCTGTTTTCAAAGTGCAAAAGTGTTCCTCGTTTAGTATGTCCTTTTCTTCGGGAGGTAGTTCGTAATCGTCACCTCTTTGTATTCGAGCCTGGCCCCGCCCGGGGTCTTATAGGCGAGAGTGTGGTGAAGCCAATGTTCGTCATCCCTTTTCGGATAATCGATACGGAAATGGGAGCCTCTGCTCTCCTTGCGGGATAGGGCACCCTCTGTAATGACCTCTGCCACATCCAGCATTCCCTCCAATTCCAGGTACTGAATCAATTCGTGATTGAAAGCAAGGCACTTCTGCTTCAGACCGATATGGTTAAACCTTTCTTTCAATTTCTTGATCTTCTCCTTTGAGGCAAGGAGATCCGATTCCTTCCGAAAGATTCCAACCTGATAAGTCATCAAATCCTTGATCTCATTTCTCAACTGGAAACAGGGTTCTCCCCCGTCTCTTTTAAAAATTTCATTCAGAGAGGATTGAAATAGACTGCATCCATTTTGAAAAGGGGTTACAGGCCCTTTTCGACCTTCTTCTTTTACATTTGAAGCGGCCTTCTTTCCAGCCCTAGCTCCAAAGACCAGGGTTTCAAGAAGGGAATTTCCGCCCAATCGGTTTGCACCGTGAACGCTCACGCAGGCGCACTCTCCTGCGGCATAGAGACCGGGAAGGGGAGTCTCTCCATCGATATTGGTCGGGATCCCTCCCATGGAGTAGTGCTGGGCAGGTTGGATAGGGATGGGTTCTGAAATCGGATCTATCCCTGCGAAGTCGATGGCGATCTGGCGAATTCCAGGAAGACGATCCATTATCTTTTCTCTTCCCATGTGTCTGAGATCGAGATGGACATATTCGCCTTCAAAACCCCGGCCCTCATTGATCTCCGTCTGAATTGCCCTGGCGACAATATCTCGAGGTCCGAGCTCCATCCGCTTTGGCGCATAGCGCTCCATAAAGCGTTCGCCCTTCGCATTGACGAGGTAGCCTCCCTCGCCCCTGGCTCCCTCTGTGATCAGAATATTCGTTCCAAAGAGGCTGGTGGGATGGAATTGGACGAACTCCATATCTTCAAGGGGGACACCTGCCTGAAACGCTAAGTAACAGCCCCTGCCGGTATTGATGATGGCATTGGTGGATCTGAGATAGATCCGACCATAACCTCCGGTTGCGAGAAGAGTTGCCCCGGACCGAATAGAGACGACTTTGCCATCAAAGAGATGGAGGGCGAGGATTCCAATACATCTTCCCTCTTCGACCACCAGAGAAATGGCATACCATTCCTCATAAACGGGAATTCTGAGCCTCACCACCTGTTCGTATAGGGTGTGGAGGAGATTGTGTCCGGTTCGGTCTGACGCATAGCAGGTTCTTGGAAAACCAGCGCCCCCAAAGGGCCTCTGGGCAATCTTTCCATCCTCTGTCCGGGAGAAGAGTGTTCCCCAGTGCTCCATCTCAGTGACTCGCTCCATTCCCTCACGGCACATGACCTCCACCACATCCTGATCCGCAAGATAGTCACTCCCCCTTACGGTATCGAAGGCGTGATCTTCCCAGGTATCTTTTATGGGGGTTGGCTCATTTCCCAGAGCGGCATTGATCCCTCCCTGGGCGGCAACCGAATGGGAGCGAAGGGGATGGACCTTGGAGAGGACCGCCACATCCCTGCCAGCCTGTTTCGCCTCAATTGCTGCCCTCAGGCCGGCAAGACCTCCGCCAATAACGAGGATCTCATGCGAAAGAAGTTCCATAAGAAATTGAGGGGTCAGAGATTCAGCCCTGAGTTACGGACATTGGTATGAAGTAACCGAACCTTTTAAGGCTGACTGAGTGTCAGCGAAAGAAATATAGATAAGACACACCAAACAATATGAAACTAAAAAGGGTAAAGGCCCAGAAGAGGAGTTTTTCCTGTTTCACCATTCCCAAATCGATCAAAAAGAGCCGGAGTCCATAGCAGGCATGAAAGATGAAGACGAAGAGGAGGATGAGGTCAAAGGTTTGGTTTTGATGGAGGCGCGATAGCCACGAATCACCATTTAACTTCCCAATCAGGGCATAACCGGAGAGAATTTTCAGCCCCACGAGAACGAGAAGCAATGGACCGCTGAATCGGATGAAATAGTAAGGAAACATTTTAAAACTCAATGCAAAATGCAAAATTAACAATGATAAATTAGCAGTAAGAAATTTAACTCATTATTA
>DYHU01000333.1 GCA_020724025.1 Syntrophorhabdus sp.
CCGTTTATGAAGAGACACCCGATATGAGGAAATACCTTAACATGTTTTAGAACCTCCCCTCTGTCCCTCTGTAGAAAAGTGCTTCTTGATGACAAGAAGGAGTTACCTATTTTACGTGATTTGACACTTATTTGCACACTAAGAAGAATAGCCAAAAAATAATTTTCACAATTTCATTTTTGTTATTGACAGAAAAATTGTTTTTAGTATGATTTACCAAACAATCCTGAAAAACTTTTTCTATGCATAAAGGGGGTGGTGGATGGAGAAAGACCTTTAAAGCTTCCTGTATGAGTTAGAATTTTCCTCTTGAAAGTTAGTTCCATCGGTAATTTCAAATCTCATTCTGATTTAAATGTCTTTGAAGGCCTCCTAATAGAACAAAAATCTAGGCAAAATTAATCCCGACAAAGCCAAACCTTTCGTGAGGGGGGGACGGAAAGCGGCGGGTCTTTTAAGCATAAGATGGCCGAGCTGCCGAAGGATGAACCTTTGGGTAGTTCGGCTTTTTTGTTTTGTAAAGATTCCTGGGAGGTGGGGAGGTAATACCATGCCAAAAACGGTTTTAATAGCTGTATTAACAATTGGTTTTTTAATGATTCCTTTTTTAATTCATGCGGAGGTTTATAAATGGATAGATGATAAAGGAACCATCCATTTCACTGACGATTATTCAAAGATACCTGAAAAGTACCAATCAACCTCTGAATCACAGAAGACACCCCAAGAAGCTTCTACTCCAAATGTCAAGGGAAAACCCGCATCCGTACTAAAAGAGCAGGATTTGCGTGCCTTGTTGGAAGAGGAAATCGCTATGGCAAAGATCATGGCCGAGTTGCACTACTACAATCGTTTCGGTGCCGCGTGTTCCACCCTCAAACAGAAGATCGGGCCATGGGACGAGCTTAAGAAAAAAATCGATGCATTGCCCCAGAACGACTGGAAAGTCTTCCTGAAAAAGAATCCGAGCCTCGCCGATGAACTGCTGCGTTATATGGACCAATTTAACGAGAATATGCCGGACATCATTCAAAGGCTACGTTCTGGTGCTGCTGCCGAGGGTGATCGAGGCACGGGGGCTGGAGTTGATACCCGGCATCTTGGAAAAGCTCCAAAGCAGACATCGCCGAGGGAGTTCACTATACCCGGCCACGGGGTGCTGGTTCTTGATGTTCCTCACTCTTGGGCCCAAGACGTGAGACAACCACCCAAAGAGCTTCCTCCGACCATTGTTTTGAGACCCGAAAAAGGGGACGAGTTTCAACTGCTTATTACGGCACTGTGGAGTCCGACAAAGGACAAGGACTTCAACGCACCGCAGAAGGTCAAGCAATTGGTCTCCAGTGACGCCAAGGCAATGGCCTCATCAGCAGTCGAGAAGGAGCTGGTTGTTCAGGAAATAAAGAGAACCACGGGCAGCGCCTTCTATTTCCTTGCCACAGACAAAGCTCCGAAACCTGGCGAATATCCTTATGCAATTAGAGCAGGGATTGCTGTGGATGACCTCTTGCTGCGTGCTACGCTTCTCTCCAGAAACAAAGACTCCGAGGTAGTGAAGACTGTCCTTAACATATTCTCCACTGCACGGAAGGGGGAAACCTTTCGCATTCCCATTCCGTCAACTAGTATAACGTTTCGTTAAAAGCTTTACATATAGATCTACTTGTGGTATATTGATTTCCAAAACGACAGGAGGGAACCAATATGCCACAGAAGAGCCAAAAAGCAAAGTTGATTTTAAGTAAAGAGACGCGTGAGCAACTGCAGAAGATTGCCCAGTCACGAACCTCGCCGATCAGGGAGGTACAGCGAGCAAACATCCTGTTGCGATATTCAGAAGGAATGTTCATAACCGATATTGAAAATACAGTTCATGTCAGTAGGCCATCGATTTACAAATGGATAGAGAAAGCGTTGGCGATGGGAATCGATGAGGGATTGAAGGATAAATATCATCGACCCAAGGAGCCAGTCATTACTGAGGAAGCAAAGGTATGGGTGGTTAATTGTGCATGTAAGAAACCGACGGATTGCGGGTATGCAGCCGAGATGTGGACACGACATGCTTTGGCGGAACATGCGAGGAAATATGGACCAGCGGCAGGACACGATTGTTTGAAGAAAGCGGCGAAGGCAACGATTCAGAGGATCCTGGATGAACACCCTGTAAGGCCTCATAAAATGGCGTACTATCTTGAGCGCCGCGATCCTGAGTTTGAAAAGAAAATGGAAGAAGTTTTGTGCGTTTACAAGGAGGTTGCCCTGCAAAATGAAGCAGCCCAGCCGGGAGAGGTTCCTTCTATCATTACCGTCAGTATTGATGAGAAACCTGGCGTACAAGCGATCAAGAATGTTGCGCCGGACATCATGCCGGAACCGGGGAAACAATCCAGAATCATGAGGGATTATGAATACAAAAGACTGGGAACGGTATCGATTCTGGCTACTTTGGATTTGCATGATGGTCATGTGATTGCTCAGGTTCATGACAAGCATCGAAGTAGTGAGTTTATCTCGTTGCTCAAAGAGATGGATGCTTACTATCCTGCCGAATCCAACATCCGTATCATCTTGGATAACCATTCTGCCCATATCTCCAAGGAGACCATGAAGTACCTTGCCAGCAGACCGGGACGATTTCTTTATGTTCATACCCCGAAACACGGCTCATGGTTAAATCTTGTCGAAACGCTCTTCGGTAAAATGGCCAGAACCTTCTTGAAGCACATTCGTGTGAATTCCAAACAGGAACTTAAAGAAAGAATCCTGCTGGGAATTAGGGAAATCAATGATTCTCCAGTAGTGCATCGCTGGAAGAAATTCGATCTCGCTCATGCTTTCTAATGTAAATATATTGGTGAAACGATATACTAGCTTAACGATTGAGTTTCCTTTGGATGGATTCAAGGTAAAAGAAGCGGATTCATCCCGCCCATGGTATTTCCTCATAAACGAAAAAACCGGCGTCAACGTCTCGTTCAACTTTGAACGAGCCAAAGATTGCAACAGTAGTCAGAGCTGTCGAGATTACTTTGGTACGAAGCGGTTAGGGTTAGGGCATGATCCGAACAAAAAAAACTGGCGCATGTCTCAAGTGGGAGATGTTTTTGTTTCGGAGTACATGGCTGGCCCCGTGAGCGGCATAGATCTGCGCCAGCAACATATGAATGCACACTACGTGAAGCAGGGGGTCTGGATTGACGTGCATTTATCGAAGGTTCGTTACCAGGAGATAGATAGGCAGCTCTTCGTTGATTTCGTGCAATCGATTAGATTCATACCTTCAGAGTGAAGGGTAGCGCGCCTAAGCGAATCCAGCGGACGGCAAGAAGACGCCGCTGCTGATCCGCACACATTATCCACTCTTTCAACCGGTAATCTTCAAATCTCACCATGTTCTATTTTTGTTGACTTGTAGGTGAAGCAGGTTAACAAGGATAGCTCCGAGTCGCCCATCATTTCTTTTATGAATGGTCTTCACAAATAATAAACTCAACCAATTGTATCAATTTGGCGGTTTGAAATACACTTTTAAAAATCCCTCCCCACCGTCCGGCGCCAAAGTCCCAATGCTTCGTTTGGCGTGAGC
>DYHU01000334.1 GCA_020724025.1 Syntrophorhabdus sp.
CGTTTTTAGAAAAGTTTTTTTAGGACCTTTATACTTCACATATTTTTTGTTAAGGACAGGGAAGAAAACAACAAACAAAAAAGGACGGTCATCGAACATCCCAGTTTTGAGGAAAGATTTTCATCCAGGACGTGCTCAACACAGCAAAATGCCTGATTGCCTCATAAAAAATGTTACTGGAAGTATGGTTAAAAAGGGATAAAAAAACCGGAAAAAACATTCGACAAGGTAGCTACTTCAGATTAGAATGTAGCTATGAAGACGGCGGGCATTAAAGATTTAAAAAACAGATTGAGTTATTACCTTCGTGAGGTAAAAAAGGGTGAAAAGATCCTCATTACTGACAGGAATCAAGTCATCGCCACCATTTTTCCAGTAGAAAGGGGAGAAGAAGATTCAAAGCTCCTTTCTCTTGTGAAAGAAGGGTTTGCATCATGGAGAGGGGGGAAACCGACCGGAAGCCAACGCCCTGTTAAGATAGAAGGAAAAACCGTGTCTAAGATGGTTCTGGAAGACAGAAGATGATCGTTTACCTCGATACAAGCTCTCTGGTTAGATTGTACGTTGAGGAAATCGATTCTGAGAAAATAAGGAACTTTGCTCACAATGCAGCGGCCGTTTCTACTTCAAAAATAGCCTATGCGGAGGCGCGGGCGGCTTTTGCAAGGAAACAAAAAGAAGAGGAACTCTCCCCAAAGGTTCTGCGAAAAATGGTGGAGGATCTTAACAAAGACTGGGAAAGCTATTTTGTGATAGAGATTACGGATGGGTTGATCAGGTTTGCCGGCGATATTGCTGAAAAATACCTACTTAGAGGTTTTGACTCCATTCATCTCGCCTCAGCCATTCATCTGAAAAATAAAATCAGCTCAGATATCCATTTTTCAAGCGATGACACCAGACTGAATCAGTCCGCCGAAAAAGAAGGAATCATCATCCTATCTTGATTAAATGATTAATTGAAAGAATTTTAGATAAGATCTCCACAACGGAGACCTGCGGAACATTCGCTTCCATGAGTCGGTGCCAGGCATCGATAATACGGTATGTTTCCGGGCGGGCGTCTCGCTGAAGACCGCCGCGGACAGGGTCTACTTCAGGTTCTGGTCCCAGCTATTCTTGCCATCAGGATCGTACCAGCCTTGGAAACGAAGGGCACTTGGTACTTCACGCACCTTCCAGTACCCGTTGTTGCTGCTGACATACTTCCTCAGCGATTCGAGGATCTTGCCGTAGTCCTTTCGGTCTTGTTCATTGAGTTTCGCATCGGAGACCCGGGCGTTCAGGAACTGAATGGTCGCATCCCTGAGCAGCGCCAGATCGCTCTGAGGCCACTGCACCAGCACCAGGTCGTTCTCGGCAATCTTGTCACCATCGTTGGCCGTCAGAATCTGCTTCAGCTTGGAGCCTTGCTGCCTGAGGTTTTCGCCATACGACGATACGACGTGATCGCGACCAACGCTCATGACAAGCGCCTGCTGGGCCGGGCTCAACTTGTTCCACACGTTCTTATTGATGATCATGTAGGTGATCAGGAACTGCTGGTGCCAGCCGGGGAAGTGCATGTACCGAGTTCCCACAGTACCGGGATTACCTTCGGGAAGTCCAAAAAGCTGAGAGACGTCGTCGAGTGGAGTAGCGAATTCGTACGCCTGAAGCTGGCCATCGATCACGGCCTTGACCAAAGACCCGCCCCCGGCGACGGCCGTGATAAACTTGATGTTCTTTTTCGGAATCACGCCGGCCGCTACCAGGTTGTCACACGCGCGATCGAGGACGAACTGGGCCGGCGGCAGGTAGCGGAACGTCCAACTCTGCTGACACAACCCGGCCAGGCCGATGCCGGCCGTCGATCCGGCATTGCCGACCGGCAGCATGAAGTAGCCGGAGCCCTGTTGACTGCTTCCGACAATGGGAACCGCCACAATGTTCTTGCCGCTTTTGTCAAGTATTTGCTGGAGCTGGTCGAAGCCGCTTGCTGTGCCGTCGTCGATAGACTTCCCATAGAGGAAACCCATGAACTCATCGAAGTTGGGGCCGAACGGAACTCCCGAATTGTAAATAAACCCCCATGCCGGGTTGAGGTCCGACCCGGAAATATAGGCAGCGTCGAAACCTGTCCCCCCCGCCAAGGGTCCCCCGGCGCCGACAGCAGCCACAATATCTTTGAACGCTTTGGGAATCGCTGGGGTCGGCACGTATTTGGTGAACTTGACCTGTTCGGCCTTACCGATAGTGATCGTCGAAATGCTCAGCAGCTTGGCGGCATATTCATCCGCGGGAGGGCCGATTGCTGCCGAGTCACTGAAACTGCGAAAAGAAATATCCAGCGCCAGAGCGGATTGCGCCGCCAAAAAGATCGCACAAACAAACGCCGCAACAGCGGCACCGAAACGCGACAGGTGTTTTATGTGAGATGCCATACGTTCATTCCCTTCATGAACTGCGTAACTTCTGCCCAAATCTGAAGTAGCCATTTTGACCTCCTTTCATTTACGTGATCATCGCCTGACGACCAAAGTCAGCGGCGGCTGTCAGCCGCCCGCTGGAGTGATTTGGTTTGTTAGCCAAAAATCTATAGTTCATCGCCAAGAATAGCCGTACGGCTCGGAACTTTAGTCAATATTTTCCTGAAGTCCCTCTTTTTCGCTCTTTTGGCTCTTTTCTCCAGGTAATCTTCCGTCATTAACGCCGAAATTTTTTCCGATACCGCAGATGAGATAAACTGGTTAATAGAGACTCCTTCCTTTTTCGCAATTTCCCTGATATGACGATGAATGGATTCGGGTAAGCGCAGACTTAAAGCACTCATAATAATTCCTCCAGCAATTTTTGGGGAGTTATTGATCTTATGCCAAATTCTTCCACCCCTTTAAAATCCTTTGTATTGTGAGTCACAATTAGCTTTGTCCCGGAAGCAATGGCTAATTCCAACAAATGATCGTCCTTGGGGTCGGGCAGACGAGGACGCCAAAGGAAATATATCTTTTGGTGATCGCTTTGCAAGCAAAGATAATCCAAAATCTTTTCAATGTCTTGATTCGATAAGCCCAAAATGACTTGATTTCTCTTCAGGATGTCCTCATATTCAAATAGTAACGTGGTTGATATCACTATCTGAAGCTTACCTTCTTCTATCGCCTTTAAAACCCTAAAAGAAGCGCCTTTCGATGAATAAAGGCCTGCATAGAGCACATTCGTATCCAGGACGATCCTCGTTTTCTTCCCAGACATATTGATAATACTATATACGGTATCACTAATATTGTCAAGAAATAATGCTTATTGATTTCTATAGGCTGACGAGCGTTCGATGTCGGCTAAAAAGTTGGCACATTTAAAAAGCCGTTGGAGTGATTGGCACACCCTGTCATACTGACTATTGTGCGCCGATGAGCGTGAATGGATGAGTTGACTTAGTTAAATAGTCAGTGAACATAAAATTATTTTTTCTTGACAGGAGAGCACATTTTCATGGATGAAATGTTAACCTTCCATCTCTTTCTTTGCAGAGCATGGTGCCAGGCAACGGTAACTAGGCCTTAAATAAGCGCGATTGGGATCAACAAAAGCCAGGCAGGCCGGGGGC
>DYHU01000335.1 GCA_020724025.1 Syntrophorhabdus sp.
TCATGCCCCCTTCCTTGTGCCCAGCCACCTGACTTATGGGACACGGTCAGCTTAGTTTAAGGGGGATGAAGGGGGGTTAAGGAAGAACCAAAAATTGAATCCTGAAGCCCTTGAGAATGCTCACCGCTTCTTCTCTCTCTTCTTAAACAACTCCTCAAGCAACCCTATCCCTTCTTCTAATCCTCCGGCCCCTTTTCCTTTGATCGGAAATCCAAGGGCTTCGGCAAGAGAGAACGCCATTTGAGTCAGGAAAGCCTCTTGAAGTGTAAACCGGGGATCATCCATATTCCCCTTCACGTGGAATTGAACTTTGACCCTGTTCCCTTTCTTTTCTAAGCGAGAGGCAAGGGTCTCTGCCGGCAGATAAAAAACAGTTCCTTTTTCTCCAATATGGAGGTCGGTCAATTCCGCCTGCCCTGGCGCATCAATCTTTTTACTTTTTATCGTAACCGTTGCATCCATATTCATATGCCCGGACTCAATCTCCGCCGAGACTCTCTTTCTGTAATAAGGCTCGAAGGTCTTTAGCTCCACCCCTTCCATTTTTATTGAGATCTCCATATCCGAAGTCTTGAGGTCAATCCATCCCTTCGTTACAATCTCCCCCTCCTTCGCCTTCCCCTTTATCCTCCCTTTCAATTCAATGGGAGACCGTGAGGAGACGAGAGGATATTCAATATTCTTGATCTCCAGGCCGACCTCTCTCAATCTGATCTGTCCTGGAATCTCGCCCGCCTTCATGTCGTCGAAATCGATGGAGCCTTTCTGGATCCGGAGACGGTCAACCTTAATATGAATGGCCTCCCCTTCCTTTTTCTCTTCCTTGCCGGTCGCCTCTCCTCCCTTCTCTTCTTTTTTGATGGATACCCAGGGACCGACAAAGACCCCTTCTCGAGTTCGATAGAAAAAGAAAGAGGGTCTTATGATTGTCCACTCCCGGATATGTAATCTCTTTTTCAAAAAGGAAGGAAGATCAGGATAAATCCTCATCTCTTCAACCTGGAAGAATTTCTGTTTTGTGCTGGGATCCTCAAATCGAATTCCATTGATGGAGAGGTGGGTTATCTTGACCTTGATCTGAGCGATGGTGAATCCGGGTCCGATCGCCTTTTGAACTTGGGCTTGTATGAATTTCACAGCATAGAAAGAGAGAAGGAGGTAACCTCCCACAAAGAGTATGAGAATAATCCCTGCAATGATTAGCCACTTTTTCATCTTAATTAGTTCGGAGTTCGGAGTTTTGAGTTCGGAGTTATGAATTTAAATATTCTCTCCGAACTACGAACTAAACACTCCGAACTTTTGTTTTTGACCTCCGGTTACGGTTTCTTGATCAGAGAGAATTCCTTCGTCTTCCTCTCGTAGGCCTCTGACAGGAGGGTGAAGATTGACCGGACGACCAGTTGAAAGAGAAAGGGATTGGGTTGAAGCAGATGGGCCGGTTTTTTAAGATCGAGGGCCATGGCCACGGCAATCCTTGCCTCCTCCTCCCTCCCCTGCTTGAAGAGGAGGTAGGCCATCTCCTCCATTCTCTTCCTGTAAAGTGATCTTTTCTCGTCCGGGAAGAGGTCGGAGAGCGCCCTCTGATAGATCTCCTGAAACCGCGCCTCTTTCTGAGCCTGGTTGAGAACGAGTTTCGACTCCTCCGCCTCCCAAACCTCATCGGCATAGGGCCGGATCTCTCCTTCTCCAATCTTCCAGGCGCTAAAAAAGTCCGTCTTTAGAAGATCGCCTCCTCTTCTCAAGATCAGGTCATCTTCCTCAATCTCACCCTCTCGAATATGAGAATAGATCAAGGGCCTCTCATATTCCCTTTTGATGCCATCGACCTCGCCTCTGAGATGGAGGTAATCCTGCGGCGGGGTCTTCCCTCTTTCAAGGGTCAGCCGGTAGGCCTCAACGAAGAGGAGTCCGATATAGGAAGGTTCCATCTCGGTTAGGGGAAAGGGACCTCCTTTCTGAGTCTCCTCGAAAAATACTCTGAACCTTTTACGGGCCATCTCCCCTCCGGAGAAATCGACCAGTCCCTCGGTATCGCTGACGATCCCCTGCATTACGATCAGACCCCGTCCGATATGTGGAACAACAAGCATCAGGAATCGCTGACCGAGGAAGTCAAAGGGCCCCCCGAATCCCCTGGGAGGTTCCACCTGCAAAGGCCTAAAGACAGGATATTCCTTTCCCGGCAATGCCTCCTCCACCGCGATCCCCTTGCTCTTCAATCGGTAGAGCGATCTCTTGATGATCTTCCGGACTTTCTTGTCACCCGAAATCTCGAGCAGACGCTGGAGGATACGGGCAACCGGGGGATGGGGAATGTTCATAAACCCTTCAATCACCGGGCCTGCTGTCTCCGGTTCTTTTTCTAAAATCGGGAGGAGGACTTGAACGATCTCCTCTTCCGGTTTTCCTTCCTGAATATCAGACTTGACTTTCTCGATGATGGATTGAATCTCCTTCAATTTTACCTCTCGGAAAAAATTCCCCTCTCCCCTAGGAGAGGGTTAGGGCAAGGGGGATATTGTCTGCTGGATGGTTAGGGTCATGGTGATTGAAAGGTTGACCAGAAGTGTATTTCTGCAGAGAAGCTCAAGCCTCTTTGCCTCACGATATGCCTCCCGCCAGGCCATCAGGAGATTCCAAAGGATAAGAAGGATGGGGATGGCTGAAATGGCAAATAGCCAGGAGCTTTTCCCGAACATCATTAGTATTTTAATGAAGAAGAGGCTAGCCAGGATCGAGCTCCCCATATAGAGATCAGCCATCCTCTCCTTTCCGAATCGAACCACCAGGTTTCTCTTACCGATGGCGCGATCCGCCTCTTCGTCCGGAAACTCATTGATCAGGATCACATTGAAGATCGATAATCCCACTGGAATGGAAAGCAAAAAGGCCTGATGATTGAAGAAACCGGTAAAGAGATAAAATCCTGTCGCAATCGGAAGCCAGCCATAACAGAATCCGATGAGGATTTCTCCTATTCCCTGGTAGGCCCATCGGAAGGGTCTTCCTGAATAGAAAAAACCGGAAAAGATGCCCATCCCTCCGAGGATAAGGGTCCAGGGACCGGTTTGATACCGGAGATAGATATAAAGGCCGGTGAGGATCCCCCCTGCAAGGCATCCATATCCCAGAAGGAGCGAAACCCGGACCGGGAGAACTCCCTCGACCAGTATTCTTGATCCGCCTGAAAACCGGTTAAACTCTTGATTGATGCGATCACCCTCCAGATCATTCCATTCACCCATATAATAGGTCATCCACATGATGAGAACGACCGCCACTGTTGCAACGAGATAGAGCCCGAAAGGGCCTCGGTAACCCCATCGCCATGCGAGGACAAATCCCAAAATCAGGGGAAGCACCCCGACCGAAAGAAAAGGAACCCTCGAAAGTTTCCACCATGCCGTCAGATAAACACTTACCTTTCTCAATTGAGATCCCCTCTTAAATGGAACCGGAGCTCAGATTTCTGTAATCAGTAATCAGTTATCAGTAACTCGACTAAACGGATTCCTGCCCACTGATCACTTTCTTATTGAAATTCCTCGACTTCATAAATCAGAGCGAGGTTGAGC
>DYHU01000336.1 GCA_020724025.1 Syntrophorhabdus sp.
TCCAATTCTGTCATAATTCCATCATTCCATCCTTCCACCATTCCATCATTCCAATATTCCAACTTGGTCCGACCCCCAGACAATCAAAACTGCCCCCTATGCTTTTTGAGAGAGACGCGAGGCCATCTTGTAAGAGGTAATGCGTAAGGTTACAAGTGGCTCATTCGATAAGTCATGAGTAGTAATTGTGTTTGGTTCAGCCCCAACCGCTATTCTTGTTTTAGGTGGATAAATAGCATCACCACCCCCAATTTACGCTATTGGGTTTCGGGCTACCCTGCCTTGCAGCAGTTTCGCGCTTGCCTCCCTGTCTCTCCCATATCATTCATCTTTGAAGTTGACGCAATAGGCATGGTTGGCCTGGTGAATCTTTATCACAAGATTCCGCAATTTCTTCAGTCTGGTCTGGAACTCCTCATAGCTTTGCTTGAACCCATGCCTCGGTTCGTGAACGATATCTCGTTCTTCCTTGTGGATGATGCGGGTGTAGGCGGAATCCAATACCCGTTGAGAGATCGTCTCCAAATCGGATGTCAGGTTTTTCCGGAGCTCCAGGGCTTCCGCGATCGGAATCGTTTCTCCCTCATACTCAATCTTGCTTTCAAAATTCGCCAACTGGATTGCCTGATTCAGTTTGACCCGTTTCGTTTGGATGTTTTTAAGATTCTCTTCCATCTTGCCTAAATCGAGGTCCGCGCTTGGTTCTCTCTTTTCTTCGTCGCCCCGGTGGAACAAACGGTCCTGTTTGCCTTGCCCGCCCCCGAGCAACTGTTCCAGGAGCTTGATGCGCCGGTCATATTCCTTACGCAACTCAATGGCTTCGAACAAATACAGATTCTCTTTCTTGTCAGGCATCGTGGGTCACCCCTTTCCCGGATGATGATTTATGTCTGTCACGGTTGATCTACCATCAACCTTTGATTCTTGTCAATGCACTTCCTTGGGACGGGTGTGAAGCAAGTTTATCGGTGGCCCTTTAGCCGAGATCCTTCTAAGACCTGCCCCTTATTGTTCTTTTTATAGATGGTAGCAGCTTTTTCGAGGGAGGACCTGGTATCTCTTTTTATACGGAAAACGATTCTAATCTAACATCTTCGAGTCGCGAACGAAGAGGGCTCAATCTTCCAATCTTTACGAGTACAACCGGTTTTCCTGCTGCCTTGTGCAGTCCGGCCAATCGTTGATTTTCCCGGGATAGATCAGGATCATCCTCCGGGAGAAAGAACACCTCTGCATCATCCGGTATCTGTTCTATGATCTCCGGATTCTCCAATAGGTATCGGTCAAATTCTATTCCCAAGATATGATTCTTAACAAACAAATCTTCTTTCCTCATCACTTCTCCCTCCAACCTCAAACCTCCAATGGTTTTCAATTCTTCATACTTTATCCTTTATTCTTCCAATCTTCCATCCTTCCAATATTCTATCTTTCTTCTGTTTTTGTTCATTCTTAAAATACACAAGATTAAAGATTTGACCCCAGAGCAGAGTCTGTTGCATGACCTGACCCTAAGTCTCTCCATATCGGGTTCTTTTTGTCTTCTCTTCGTAAGCTCTCACAAAGGCTACAATCTCCCTGGCAAATCCTTCGAAATCCTTTAGATTATTTACCACGATGTGATGAAGTTCTTCAGGTGTAACTTCTTTATAAAAATGAACCATCCGATTCCTGTAGCCAGCCATTGCATAAAGGGCATCCGAAATTTCTTTCGTGACCACACCTCTTTCCCGAAGCCCCCTTGCAATCGCCTTGTATTCTATCTCTTTGAACCCGTACGTTTTTGAGAGAATATGTCTTCCAACGTCAAAAATAGCTTCAAGGCCTCTTCTAAGGTAGCTCTCCACAAAGGGAGGATTTTTCTTGTCTGAGAGGAATTCTTCCTTTGTCATCGTCGAAAATGGCTTCAGCTCTTGAACGCAGGTTTCCATGTATCTCAGAAGTTCAAGGATTCGGGCTGTATTCAAACTCGATATAACCATCCTCTATGGCCTCCATAATCTCATGGTCCAAAACCTTTTTCTTAAACATTAAATCCTCGGCTCCTTTCATAACCTCTTCTTCAAGCTCATCCGTCAGACGTTCATCTTTCTCGTAAACTCTTAAGCCTTTTATGATCTCGTACTGGAACAATGCGCCCAGTTCATGCATGAATACGAGATCAATATTAAAAGGTTCAAGAAGCTCCGACATCTCCTTATAAATGTCCCCGTAGATTTTGATAGCCTTGACTGGAGGCTCCCTAAAGGCTATAGCAACATCGAGGTCTGAAAAAAAGTCTGGGCTTATATACTCACCGTTGAGGTATCTCCTCCCTTCATCTGCCTGTGAGCCGAAAAAATAGATAAGAATACAATCGAACTGTTCAGCTATATCTCGTATATCTTTACTCATAAAGGTTTATGGATTGATAGGTTATGATTTAACGGATCCTCAGCTACCGTGCCATATGTTTACCATATCACGTTCAAAGAGACTTGACAAGTGTACCGGTTTATTTAGGTTGTGACCCCAGAGTCGCTTTTTTTTAGTAAACTCGCAACTCGTAATTGTAACTTTTTCAGGTCGTTCTTTCATTTTTCCATTATTCCAGTGTTCCATCCATCATTCCATCCTTCCCCTCCTTTTCCCACCATTCCATCATTCCAATCTTCCTGGCTTCCTTATTCCATTATTCCAGGTTTTTTCCTTCAAGAGCCAAGAGCAGACTTGCCCCCAACCTCCGAGACCGAGAACTTCTCATTGCTGAACTTCCAATTCTTCTATCCGGGAGCGAACAGGTTTTATTTTCTTTATCCTAACATGGATTATGGGCCGATCTTCTTCATGATGGGCTTCGGCTAATTTATGACTCCATTGATTAAACTCCTCATCCCCCTCTAACTGCATAATGATAACAGCGTTATCAGGAATCTGCTCCGTAAATTCTGGATGTTCACGAACATATGTATTAAATTCTTTAATTAATTCCGTATTCTTTTTCTCCATCACATTCATGGAAATTCTCCTCTCAAAAAACGGTCCACGTAAGTCTCTCAATTATCATCGATGTCGTCATCGGCTAAGGTTAGGGCATCTTCAAAGCCAATAGGTAAATTCCCTTTTTTCTGCTTGCCCAGCAAGTTATAAGTATCCCGATGGGCATAGCCATGCGCACAATCATATCGGATTACCTCCTTCCTTCCACACATCTTCCATTTTAACCTCTAACTGCACCATGAATCTCGACACCCTATCCTTTTTTGTCGTGTGAGCATGTCTCTTTCTTACGTTCTCCCTATAAGGAATTATATACTCTTTTTCTGCCATAGTAAAACCAAGAACAAAATCTTGGGATAGGCATTAGAAAGAAAGGGTTCCTGCATTTTTGATTTCAATTCCTCTGTCTCTTCCTTTATTTAATCTTTTGTTTTTCTTACATTATTCCTTTTTTTTCACATCTTTCCACCATTCCATTATTCCAACATTCCTGGTTTCCTGGCTTCCTTATTCCATTATTCCAAGTTTTTCTCCTGGATCCTTATCCCTTCTAACCCTTGTTGA
>DYHU01000337.1 GCA_020724025.1 Syntrophorhabdus sp.
GCCAGCGTTTGATCCGATGTCTCTTTTCCGCAGATGATCTCGAGCAATTGCATCCGCTCGGCAGGATTGAAGAAATGGAGCCCGATCATCCGGCCCGGGTCTTTCAACACAGAAGCCATTTCTGTAATGGGAAGGGCGGATGTATTTGTGCCAAAGATAACCTCTTGCCGGCAGATCCCCTCGAGTTGCTTCCAGATCCTCTGTTTGATCCCCATGTCCTCCAGCACGGCCTCGATGATCAGGTCTGCCCGGCTTAGATCATCAAGGGAGATGGTGGTGGCCAACCGTTCCTTGATCATTCGATCAAGTTCCTGCTGTGTCATCTTTCCCTTTTTTATCGGGTAGTCGAAGGTTTTCCGGATGGCTGAAAGACCTTTCTGGATAGCCTCCTCATTGATGTCCCATAGAATGGCATTAAACCCGTGGCTGAGAAGGAGGTTGGTAATGCCGGAGCCCATGGTTCCTCCTCCCAGCATGGCCACGGTCTTGATCTTTTGTGGCTCCTTTCCTTTGATTCTTGGAAGTTTTCCCGCCGCCCTGGTGTTGAGGAAGATTCCGATCAGGTTTTTGGCGACATCGGACACAGCGCAATCGTTGAAGAGTTCAGCCTCGATCCTCAGGTCGGCCTCGAAATCGTCAGAGAGCCCTCGCTCCATGGCCTCAATGGCTTTAAAAGGCGCAATATAGCCTTTGCCTTTCTTTGCCGCCTCATCCCTGGCGTAAGAGATGATCATCTTTTTCGTAAGAAAGTTTGGAAGTTGATTCTTGCGCAGCCGCGTCATTCGTTCGCGGTGATTTAATTCGCCGGATATGAAGCGCTGTGCCGCCTCCAGGGCTTTCTCCAGAAGGGACTCCGGAGGCACGGCCTCATCGATACATCCCTTCTTCAATCCCTCTTCTGCAGAGATGGACTGACCTGTTCCGATCATCTGCAGTGCATCAGGAAGCCCCACAAGCCGGGGAAGCCTCTGTGTTCCGCCTGCTCCCGGAATTAAACCGATCTGGACCTCCGGTTGTCCCACCTGTATTCCCTGTCCTGCAATTCGGTAGTGACAGGCCATGGCGATCTCCAGTCCACCTCCAAGGCAATTTCCATTGAGGGCGGCAATCACAGGCTTGGGTCCCTGTTCTATGGAATTAAGAAATCGGTTATTCTCCATCACCCGGGGGAGAATGGAATCTCTGTCTTTCACCTGCTGAATCTCTGTGATATCTGCGCCTGCGATGAAGTTCTTCTCAGTCCCTGTGAGAATGATGGCCTTGACCTCATTGTCTCCATTGGCCGTCATCAGGGCCTCTTTCATCTCCTCCACAAATGGCTTAGAAAGTTGGTTAACAGGTGGATTGTTTAACCTTAGAATAGCCACCCCTTGGTTGACCTCAACTTTTATTGTCCGGTAGTCTGATTTCATGTGTCCCCCCAGCTAAGATTTATGCATCTCTTTCGATGATGGTAGCCACTCCCTGCCCGCCCCCGACGCAGGCATTGGCCAGACCATAGCGTCCACCTTTGACTTTCAAAATCCGGGCCAGGGTGCCCACCAGGCGGGTCCCTGTCGCCCCCAGAGCATGCCCGATGGCTGTGCCTCCTCCCATGACATTGACTCGATCGGGATCGATCCCTAACTCCTGGATGCAGTTCAGGGCAACAATAGCGAAGGCCTCGTTGATCTCCCAGTAATCGATATCCTTAACCTGCAAACCTGCCTTCTCAATGGCGATACGGCTGGCAGGGACAGGACCCACTCCCATGATCGTGGGGTCCACTCCGGCGAATCCGATGGAACGGATGGTCCCCATGGACTGGATCCCTTTTTTTGTGGCGGTCTCCTTGGACATCAGGATCATCGAGGCCGCACCGGCGTTCAGGGGAGAGGAATTTCCGGCCGTGATCACTCCATCGGGCTTAAAGGCCGGCTTGAGGTCCTTCATCCCCTCCAGTGTGGTGTCATCCCGGACGGCCTGGTCTTGATCTACGACCAACCTTTTTCCATCTGCCTGCTCGGCTTCGATGGGGAGGATCTCCTCTTTGAAAAACCCCTCTTTCTGAGCCTTGGAGGCTAATTGGTGGGCGCGGGTCCCCCAGCGATCCATATCTTCCTTTGTAAATCCCCTCTGGCTAAAAAGCTTTTCTGCGGTCAACCCCATGTTCGTGCTCGTCACCATATCCCAGTGCTTGTAGGCCGGATCCGTAAAAAGAGACGGATTCAGAGAGACAATCCCCTTGTCTTTTAGGGGTGCTCCCATGGGGACGCGGGTCATATGTTCCATTCCTCCGACCATCACGATGTCCGCAAAGCCGGCCGCAATCTCCATAAACCCAATATGGATCCCGGCCATGCCGGAGCCGCACTGCTGGTCTACGAATTTTGACGGGATCTTCTCCGGCAGGTTTGCGAGAAAAATCGGGAATCGGCCACCGTAAGTCCATTGCTCGCTTACGCCATAGGCAGAGCCCACAATAAAATCATCAATCTCCTCAGCCTTAATCTCTGTCCGTTTGATCAGCTCAGGGAGAAGCCTGGCCATCAGTTCATCGGCCCTAAGTTTGTGGAA
The DNA here is from genome assembly GCA_020724025.1 of Syntrophorhabdus sp. The sequence continues at coordinate 2,557 of DYHU01000337.1, forward strand.
CCAGTCCCGGGCCGGATCATTGGGCCTGGATCGAGACAGAGCTGTTCTTAAATATCCGGCAATCACCACTTCCCTCATTTTGTCCTCCATCTTGTTTTCAGCTTTCCTCCCAGGGCAACCGTTTTCCTTCGGGAGAGTATCTATAAAAACCCTTCCCGGTTTTTCGGCCCAGACGGCCTTCGGTCACCATCCGTTCAATCAGGTTTGAGCCGGACACAAGGTGATCCACTCCCAGGGCCTTCATGGTCTTCGATATACGAACGTAAGTATCCAAACCAGCGTTGTCAACGATTTCGAAAGGGCCGGCATTCCAACCATAGCCGAGCCGCATGCCCGCATCCACATCCTGGGGGCTAACGATTCCTTGATCAACTAAGTCCACGGCCTCACGGAAGGCCGCGGAGAAGATGCGGTTCATCACAAAGCAGGGAATATCGCGCCGTACGCGAATCGGGGTTTTCCCCAGGGATTGGACAAAGACCACTCCCCGCTCAAAGATTTCCGTGGAAGTTTTCTCTCCTTTGACCACTTCCACCAATCCCATCAGCGGCACCGGACCGAAAAAATGCAACCCCAGCACCCTCTCCGGTCGCCTCGTATTTTCAGCAAGGCGGGTGATGGGGATGGAAGACGTATTCGTAGCCAGGGGAGTCTCCGGCCGGGAAATCTGGTCCAGTTCTTGGAAAATTTCACGCTTAAGCTCCATCTCCTCGAAAGCTGCTTCGATGACCCAGTCCGCTTCGGATGCACTCGATAAATCTTTTTCCGGCGAAATCCGGGCAAGCACTTTCTGCGAGGATTCTTTGAGAAGACCTTTTGCCGCCAGCTTCTCCACGGACCAGCGAATATCTTTAAGCGCCCTGTCCGTGATTGTGCTCTGGATATCCATGAGATGAACCTGATAGCCTGCCTGGGCCGATACTTGCGCGATCCCTGAGCCCATAAATCCTGCGCCCACAATCAAAAGCTTCTGCATAAGG
>DYHU01000338.1 GCA_020724025.1 Syntrophorhabdus sp.
ACCTTCAACCTCCTCCTGATGAACTCCTGAAGAAGGGCATCAATGCCGCACTTAAAGGAGGTGAGAAAGACCGCTCCGTCAACTTCTCCTGAAAGGAAATGAAACATTGAGCCCACGATCTCCCTTCCTGAAGACCAGTAAATCTCCTTTGAAAGATCCGAAACCTGTGCGTCTATCTCTTTTTCTGAAAGACTATCCGGAGTGATGATCCTCATCCCCAGATTTTTGGCGAAGGAAACAATATCCTTATTCACATCCGTGTCGAAGAGATTGTAAGGGTGTCCGATGAAGGCCACCCGCATAGAAGTTTTCCCAATATCCTTCCCTCCCCCTTTGACGGGGGAGGGTGCGGGTGGGGGTGAAAAGAAGCCGGGTGTTTCAACATGAAAGACCTGTTTCAAGGGAAGCCGATTGACTCGATCCTCCCATCCCTTTTGAAAACTCAAAAAGAACTGCTCCGCCTTTTGAAAGGCCCTCTTCCCCTCCTTTTCCGTGGCGCCCAGTCGTTTGCCGGTCTTTAAAAAGGATCGAAACATTGAATGTTCCCTCATCCGGAGATCGATTGTTTCATCGAGGATCGAAACCGCTCCCTCGGTGGCGAGACGGACGATATCCGGAGCCCCCCGGAACTTGGGGCACATGATATAAGACCGGTGGAGGCTGACCAACCGGGGGATGAAAAGATGATCCACTTTATCTTTTAATTGGATCGCATGTGTGACCAGCAATTTCATCGGAAAACAACTGTCTTCGAAATAGATCACCTTCCCCTTCTTACCTAAATTGTCAGACTCGACCACCTTCCAGCCCAATTCCTCGAAGAAGGTCTTCCAGAGCGGAAAATACCGATAAAACATCAGCGCCTTTGGAATGCCTATGCGGCCCTTCTCTTCCATTGTAACATCTCGACGAAGGCCTCAAGCAGTGTCTGGATACGGCCTTCGATTTCCTGTTCATCGAGGATAAGGGTGAGGATGGGAATGTCCCAATCCTTCCCCACACGGGTCAAAATTCCGGAGGCAGTGGTCTCGGGCATACAGGCAAAGGGCATGAGATGGACTACCCCATCGTACCCCTCCTGAGATCTCACGATCGCCTCTCCGATGGAGAGGTTGCACTCCGCACCCACATCATAACCGAGATAGGCCTTCGATGCCTCGAAGAATCGAATCCTCTCCGAGGTCTGATCCGCCTTGTTCTTTCTCAGGCTCCTCAGGATATGGGTGGAGAACCAGGAGGTGCGCGTCACCTCTGCCCCCAGTTCACCCAGTTTCTGTTCCACTCCCCGGTTGATATGGGGATCCATCACCGTGTAAAGTTCTCCCACGATGGCAATCTTAAGGGGGATTCGAGAACGATTTTGTTCCGTCTCCTGAAGCAAGGTCTTCCCTCTTTGCAATGCGTCATTGAGCGTTCGGAGGGCCCTGGCCTCATCCACCCATGAAAGGGCCTTCTTCAATCGCTTCTGGGTCTCCCCTTTTTTAACCTCTCTCGGCCTGACCTTCATCGCCAGTTTTTCCAGCGCCTCGCAGGCCATCATCTTCTTCCATCCCATACGGAGTCCGTAAGGAAAAAGAAGGATATTCTTCCAGCTCAACTCCTTCTTCAACTCCTTGGTCTCCTCATAATTCTTCCAGATCGCCTGCCAGGTCAACCGGGGCGGGATCGTCAGCCACCGGTAGCGAAGCCCCATATCTTCGAGGATCACCTTCTGGACGAGGTCATAGAGTCCCAGGCGGCAGGGAGGACCGCTTCCGACCATCACAATCGTATCGGCTCCCATCTTCAGGGCTTCGATGAAATTTCCCAGGATGATCTTAAAAGGAAGGCAGATGCATTCATTGGAGTGCTGAACGCCTAACGTGAGTGTTCTTCGGCTGGTTTCAGGAGGAACGATGTAAGGGATTCCGGAGGTCTCTGCAATTGCCTTGCAGAAGATATGCATCGTGCCGAGATGGGGAAAGGTGACCTTCATCCATGTTGACCTGCAACCTTTTTTCCTTTTGAGAGAGTCTGGCCACTGCGACTTGTGGTCCTCTCCTTCCAGGCGGCTTCCGCCATCTCTCCATAGGTTTTTGAATAGGCATCAATGGCTGGAGCCAGTTCCGTGAAGAACCCCTCCGCCCCCTCGTGGGTAAAGTATCTGGCAAATTTGAGAGCAAGTTCTTTCCCGTGTTCGGGGTGGTCAATCAGGGGGCAGTTGATGAATAAGTTCTCCGAGAAGGGCTGTCTGGAACGCATCTCCCGGAAGAGAGGGGAATTGAGCGCCTCCATGAGAGACTTCTCTTTTACATTATCATAGGCGAAATGGCAGAAGACGCAGGGTTCCAGATCGCCACGGGCATTGACATGAAAATATTTTCTCCCTCCGGCGATACATCCCTCGGTGAGGCACCCGTCATTCCAGAAGTCCACCATGAGGACAGGCTTCGTCGCCCTGAAATAGGCAAACCGCTCCCGTATCCATGCCCTCTGTTCAGGGGTGGCCATGAGGCTGAGGTCTGCATTGCGACCAATCGGGATATAGTGAAAGTTCCAGAGGAAGATGCATCCCTTCTCCACAAGCAAATCGATGAAGGCATCGCTTCCAATCGTTTCTGAATTTCGTATGGTCTGGGTGGTTGAGATGGCGAAGAAGATGCCTGCTTTTTTTAGCCAGTCCATCACGCGGACCACATGGTCGAACCGTCCTTTTCCCCTTCTGGCATCCGTCTCCTCTCTGAGGCCTTCGAGGCTGATAGCGGGAACGACATTGCCCAGATCTACAAATCGCTCGACCATCCTCTCATCGATCAGGGAGCCATTGGTATAAACCTGAAAAATGGCGTCCGGGTGTTTCTCAAAGAGGTCGAAGAGGTCTTTTCTCAGGAAAGGTTCTCCGCCGGTGATGATCACCAGGTAAATGCCCATCTCTTTACATTCCCCGACCAGACGATCCATCACCTCAAAAGGAAGCTCCTCTTCGGTCGGATAGGAACCTGAATAACAGCCAAAGCAGTTAAGATTGCATCGCATCGTGGGACTGATCAGCATCGCATTGGGCGGCTTAAAACCCCTCTCCTCTTCAAATGCCTTTCTGCGGTTGGTGCCCACCAGAAGCTGGTTGACGATGAAGTTGGTTATAATCTTCTTGCGGTGGAGAGGGTTTGTCTCATTGAGAACTCTTCTCGCAATGGTCAGGGCCGGATGATCGCTCTGAAAGAGAGTCCGGATCCACCGGATCTTTTCCCGGTAGGCCTCTTTCTGCGGAATCTTCTCTGCCAAAAAGGTCAGGCGGATGAGGTTCTCTTTCGAGGCATTGGCCAGAAGAGAAAGGGCGGCCGTTGTAAATTTTGCAATGGAATAAAATTTTACTTTCTGATAAAGATCCATATGTTTCACCAGAGCAGACTTCGAAGAAATAATTTGCAGACAAGCCAGGTGTCGGTCACGGGTCTGAAATGGCTTGAACTCGTTCCATCCACCTTCGGAACATTTATAGGAATGGATAACACACCAAACCCCTTTTTGCAAGCCTTGATCAGGAGCT
>DYHU01000339.1 GCA_020724025.1 Syntrophorhabdus sp.
AGGGCTTCCTGCGGGTCTCTCGCATGAATGAATCCAAGCCGTTCCTTGTCCTTTTTTGATATGCCAGAGGAGACCATAATGCCTTTCGCCCTCTCTTTGATCACCCGTCCCACATGGACGAGATGGGCGGCGGCTGTCAATTTATGAATCTTCCCCTGGCGAAACAATAGGTCTGCATCCTCGAAGGTCTGGTATCCAAACTCCAGAACCTCTGGATGACTCGGAGAGACTCCCTCCGGGCAGGGAGAGACCAGGATCACCACGCCATCCTGTTTGACTGCTAATTCCGAAGCATAGATTCCCTTTGAAGCGAGCCAGAGTTCGGAGTCAAAAGGATGAGAATCCGCAACCACGATATCCGCATCCCGGGGAAGTTCGGCTTGATAGACCTGAAGGGATCGAGCCCCGCCCTTTCGATAGGCCAGAATCGGATCTCCGGCAACAGCATCAACCGTTCTGCCGGTCCCGTCCTGAATGGTATTGATGATCCATTTTAGTCCCGCTTTTTGAGCAACCCGTTCAATCTCTTCCTTGACGGGATTTTCGATCTTGCCAAGAATCTCACGACCCTTGAATCGGGCGCTGAGCCAGTGGGTCTTCCCTGTGGTTTCCTCTCCGCAGATTCCGGGCTGGACAATATTGCATCCACCGCTGAATCCGGAGACTCGGTGAGGAACGATCTGGCCGATACCGATGATAAAATCCACTTCTTTGACGATCCGATTGACGAGGATGGGAGTTCCTTTTTCTGTCTCTCCCAGATGGATGAGCTGAGAAGGATCCCACCACGGATGATTGAGGATGGGGTATTGTTTCGACAGATCCGGTCCAAACTTCTTAATCATCTCCTCTTCGGTCATGGGGCGATGGGTGCCAAGGGCCACGAGAATTTTGATGCTGTCTTTTTTTACTCCAGTCCCCTCCAGCTCTTTGATCAAACAAGGGAGAATCTTCTGGACAGGTGTGCTCCTCGTATAATCATCCACCACCACCAGCACCTTTTCACGTCCTGTAAGCATCCGGGTTAGAGGAACAGATCCGATGGGATGAGAGAGCGCTTCTTCGATGATCTGTTCTTCGCTCATCTCAACCTCGACGATGGAAGGGGAGAAGACTCCGAGGAGGTTATGCTCCGGAACGTCCAAATACCCTAAATCAGGATATGGAAAATAGATACGCATAAGCTCAATTAAAAATTAACAATTATCAGTTAGCAATTAGTAATTCTTAACTACACACAGCAGAGAAAAGTCTTATGTACAGTTTGTCATTCCGGGCTTGACCCGGAATCCAGTCCTTTTCTGGATTCCCGCTTTCGCGGGAATGACGGACTTTAGCGTGATTAATGACGCCTTGCATAATTCGTAACTCATACCTCTTAACTTCTTCGAGCTTCTTGAATCGCCTTGAGAAAGGCTCTTGTGTTCTCGGTGATGATGTTAAATTTTTTCTCTTTCACGGCCTTTTTATCGACCAGTTCTCCCCCGACACCGAGGGCCGTGGCACCTGCTTTAATAAAGGCCCCTGTATTCTGAAGGTTGACACCCCCTGTGGGCACATAGAGAATCTGGGGCAGAGGACCCTTTAAGGCTTTAATATATTCCGGTCCTCCTAATTGAGCAGCGGGAAAGACCTTTACCATGTCCGCGCCCGCATTCCAGGCGGTCAGGATTTCTGTGGGTGTCATGGCGCCCGGAACGACCACAGCACTGTAACGGTGTGCGAGTTGGATGACATCAAGATTGAGGGCTGGAGTTACAATAAACTGGGCCCCTGCAAGCAATGCGGCCCTTGCTGTTTCAGGGTCAAGAATCGTGCCTGCCCCCATAATGATTTCATCTTTATATTTTTGGGTCAATTCTTTAATGGTATCGATGGCACCTGGAACACTCATCGTAATCTCAATGAGAGTGACTCCTCCCTCCTTGATCGCATCAGCGACATCCACTGCTTCCGAAGCAGAGCTTACTCGAATTACAGGAATCAATCCTTCTGAAACCATGCGATTGAAAACGTCTCTTTTTTCCATTTTATTCCTCCTCCATTAAAAATTTTCCAATAAAAAATTCCCACCTTAAATTTATCTCCTCCCCCCTTGCGGGGGAGGATCAAGGTGGGGGGTATTTTAATCCCTTTTCGCCCCCACCCGCACCCTCCCCCATCAAGGGGGAGGGGAATGGTTATTATTTTCATGGTTTGAGAGTGTCGAACCCGTTATGAAAATTTATCTTGAAATCCTTAGCCCTGCGCCTTTTAGCTGAGCCTCCACTTCCTCCAGGGTGCTCCAGTTGAAGTCCCCCGGAAAGGTGTGTTTGAGGGCGGCAAACGCATTTCCATATTGGACACCCTTTTGAACATCTTTTTCCTTGCTCCAACCATAAAGGAATCCAGCCGTGAAAGAATCCCCCGCCCCCACCCGATCGATAATCTCCACCTCGACCTTTCTGTCTTTAAATATCTTTCCATCCTGATAGGCAATGGCCGTCCAGTTGTTCCTCAAGACGGAAAGGTCCTCTCTCAAGGTAATGGCAACAATTTTAAATTTGAAGGTGTTGGCTAATTTCTCGGCGACAGCCTCATAATCCTTCTCTTTGATACCGAAGACGACATTCGTATCCTCTTCCGTCGTGATCAGGATATCGACATTCTCCATCAAGGGTTCCTGAATCTTCTTTGCTTCGGCGGGTGTCCAGAGTTTTTTCCGGTAATTGAGATCATAGGAGACCGTGCATCCTGCCTTCCTTGCCGCCTTCAATGCCTCGGACGTCGCTTCCGAAGCGGTGGCGCTCAGGGCAGGAGTGATGCCACTCAGATGAAAATGTTTTGATCCGGTAAAGACCTTAGCCCAGTCAACCTCTCCAGGTTGAATCATGCTAATGGCCGAGTGTGCACGATCGTAGAGGACACTTGAAGCCCGGGGAGATGCCCCAAACTCGACGAAGTAGATCCCAGCCCTTCCCTTATCAGACCAGACGACGTGGGAGCAATCCACTCCAAATTCCTGGGCACGATCACGGATCATATATCCGAGTCCATTCTTTGGAAGTTTTGAGACCCACGCGCTTTTCATTCCAAATCGGGTCACTCCTACAGCCACATTCAATTCTGCCCCCCCGACATTGACATCCAGGCTTCGAGTCTGCTCAAGCCTCTGGAAATGAGGTGGTGAAAGTCTCACCATCGCCTCTCCGAAAGTTACCACATCGTACATAAATGAACCTCCTTTCAATATTTAAAATTTATTTTCCTTTATGCCTACTGCCTTTTGCCTTCTAACTATTAATTAGTACTACTGCGTTAAGTTAAAAATGGAAATCCAATATTTTCAGGTGGTTCTGCATTTCAGCAAAAATGAGCGGAACCTCGCAACCCAATTCCAGGCCGCAAATACAGGCCTTGTGATAATTCTTAAATCAATTTAACGTAGTAGTATTAGAGTCTGTTTATAAATTCCGTTATTCCGTCATGCCGGACTTGTGGAGCCTGCCCCGTACTTGATACGGGGGCATCCAG
>DYHU01000048.1 GCA_020724025.1 Syntrophorhabdus sp.
CTGATCACTTTCTTATTGAAATTCCTCGACTTCATAAATCAGAGCGAGGTTGAGCGCTCCGAATTCCGTAAAAGTTTTCATTGTTTTAAAAAATAGAATAAATCCACTTAAAATTCAACTTTAAAATCTGGAGATATAGTGAAGCCCCACCCACAGGGCGGGGTTTCACGCCTGCGTGCCCTGCCTTCGCCGTAGCGCCTGCCCTCCGCAAGGCTTCTGGAGGTGGGGCTTCGTGCAGATAGGCGAAACGCAGGATTTCGGCGTGCAGGCACGGATAGCGTAGGGGCAATTCATGAATTGCCCCTACAAGTCTCCGCAAAAATGCGGCTGCCGGACAGGAATGTCCGGCCTATCGGATTTTCGGAATCGCTGCATTCATCCCCTTTAGAAAGGGGAGGCGAGGGGGTTTTTTCCAACAGCTAAAATGATGCAAAAAAAGAAGGGCGACCATCTCCATATCGAAGATGATCGCCCTTCTCGGGTTAGAGGTTAAAGGAGGTTGGGGATTGAAGCCTTTAATTCAAAAAAAGGATTTTAAAAAATCCGGAACAATCTCCCAAAAAAATAGGAAATGAAGAAGAGATTGGTAAAGATCAATACCCACTCGGCCACTCTTTTAGGATTGATCTCAACCTTTCTCACTCCCTCTTCTATTTCATAAACACCTAAAATCTGAGTTGTATTCATATTTCACCTCATCCCCTTCAACCTTCGAGATATGATCTTGCCATTCGCAAAAGAGCAAAAGCGCCGAAAACAATCAAACAGATGGTAATGAAATTTACCGTTGCCAGTTCAAATACTATTGAATTCATCCTAATCTCCTTTTTCTTAGAAGGTTTGACCATATTTAGAGCAAATTCCATACCAAATGGAATTTGAACTAAAAATATTTTTAACTTGTTGAATTTATGGGGGAATTTTTAATAGGGAGAAAGGGGATGGAATAGCAAAATTACCAAAATTGTCTTCATCTTTTCATAAAATTTCGATAATCTATTAAAATCAAACAGGAAAGTGTGTTTGACAAAATGTCATTCAAAATACAATTTTGTCCAATTCAGAAACTTGTGGGAATAAGGATTGCTTAAGCAGACAGGCGGGGGTTCATAGGGTGTTCGATTCCAACTTTAGCAAGAATAACTGAAAAAGCACGAAATAAAACAAGATCAAGAATGAAGAATTCTCCTGCATTCCTGGCTTCCTTATTCCTATGTAAAGAATTTGTGATTTTTTCTGCATCCTTGGCTTCCTTATTATAAATTCAGGATGTTCCGGGACTCCTGCGGGGTGGCGATCTCTCTGCCGAATTCTTTGGAGATGCGGACAACTCTTTCAACCAGTTCGGCGTTAGTTTTGGCTAACACGCCTTTGGAGTAGTAGATGTTGTCCTCCAGTCCAACCCGGACATGGCCTCCCATCGTCATGGCGATCATAGCCATTGGAAGCTGGCCCGGGCCGACTCCGATCACAGACCAGGTGGAGCCCTCAGGGATAATCTCTGAAAGATGGAGAAGAGACTTTGCTGTAGCAGACATGCCTCCGAGAACGCCCAAAACGAATTGAAAATGGAGCGGAGGTTTAACAAGACCTTTTTCCATAAACCTGATACACGTTTCAACCATTCCGACTTCAAATACCTCGAGCTCGGGCTTAATTCCCTTTGCCAGCGTCTCTTTGGCCAATAACTCCAAAAAGTCCGGAGGATTGAGAAAAACATTCTCTCTCATATTGATAGAACCTGCATCAAAAGAGACCAATTCCGGATTGAAGGACAAAGGGACAAGCCTCTCGCGAAATTCGAGATTTCTACCCGGAATACCGCTTGTGGTCAGGCAGAGGATCGCATCGGTCTCACTTCGAATTCGGTCCACCACTTCTTTAAAGATAGAGTAGTCCTGGGTTCCCAACCCTGTCCTGGGATCTCTGACATGGACATGAAGGACGGAAGCCCCTGCCCTCCATGCCTCAATCCCGGATTGGGCAATCTCCTCAGGCATAATGGGGATATGAGGTGTCTGCTGTCTTGTGATCCGGGATCCAGTAATGCCAACGCTGATAATCAAATTATCCATTAAATCCCCCTCTTAGGAATATTGAAATAATGGAACGATGGGTAAAATTTTCTTCAAATTTCTTAATCCAACAAGAGGCTTAACAACTCCAAGCATGCTTTCCTGATTACCCAATATTCCAATTTTCCAACACTCCATTATTCCAACAGGAGATTTCACATTCCCAGGAAAGCCTTCCTTATATGCTCATTCCCTAAAAGTTCTTGAGAAGTCCCCTGAAGGGTTATCTTCCCTGTCTCCAGAATATAACCCCGGTGGCTATGACGGAGGGCAAGGGTGGCGTTCTGCTCGATCAGAACCATGGTCACCCCTTCTTCATGAAGTTTTTTTATCGTCCCATAAATCTCTTTTGTAATCTTGGGGGAAAGACCGAGGGAGAGCTCATCGAGGAGCAAAAGAACCGGTTTTGACATGAGCGCCCGACCGATGGCAAGCATCTGTTGCTCTCCGCCACTGAGCGTCCCTGCAATCTGTTCTTTTCTTGTCTCCAGAACGGAAAAAAGGGAGTAAACCCATTCCACTGTCTCTCGGAGGGAGGAGCGGGCCTTCTCAGGATAAGCCCCCATCTCTAAATTCTCATAGACCGTCATATCCTTAAAAATTCTTCTTCCCTCTGGCACACAGGAGACTCCCTTCCTGATGATATGAAAAGATGGCTGAAAGGCAATCTCTTCCCCTAAGAAACGGATGGTTCCTTTCTTCGGATGATGAACTCCGAGAATCGACTCCATCAGGGTGGTCTTCCCAGCTCCATTCGCACCCAGCACGGTGACCACTTCCCCTCTCTCAACCATCATGGCCAGGTCCCAGAGGATCTGGGCCTCTCCTCGAAAGATATCAATTCCATTGACTTCAAGCATCGGATTCCCCTAAATAGGCTTTGATCACCTTTGAATCGTTGACGACCTCTTCAGGCCTTCCCTCTTTAATCTTTTCTCCCTGATCGAGAACGATGATACGATCGGAGGCCTTCATGATGGCTCCCATGACATGCTCGATCCAGAAGATGGTCACCTTCAGTTGAGTCCGGATCACCTCGATCAATTCAAGGGCCTGAAGGATCTCTGAAGGGTTCAGCCCGGCCAATACTTCATCCAGAAGGAGAAGTCTGGGTTGAGTTGCCAGGGCTCTGGCCATCTCCAATCTCTTCTTTTCAATCAGGGTAAGATTGTTTGCTGGATTCCTTTTGTGTCCTTCCAATCCAACGAATTTCAGGAGTCTTCTGGCTTCATCCCCTTTCGCCTCTCTCCCTTCTTTCTGATCGCCTCGTCCAATAATGCCGATGAGGACATTTTCGAGGCAATTCATCTTTAAGAACGGTCGGACAATCTGAAAGGTTCTCGCAATGCCTAACCGGCAGATCTCGAACGGTTTAAGCGGAGTAATATCCTTTCCGTTCAGAAGGAGTGTGCCGGCATCCGGATGGAAAACTCCGCTGACAAGATTGAAGAGGGTTGTCTTGCCTGCTCCATTCGGACCGATGAGGCCGACAATGTCACCTTGATCGAGATGAAAATCGACTTCCTTAACAGCCGTCAAACCTCCAAAAGATTTGGTCAGCCCCTTTCCTTCAATCAATGCGCCCATTCTCTTCTCCACTTTTTACCCACGATGCCCATCAATCCTTCCGGAGCAAACCGGGCCATGGCTAAGGCTACCAGCCCGAAGAGAAGGACATGATACTCTCCATAGATTCGAATATACTCAGAAAGGATCTCTAATACAAAGGATCCAATGACAGGACCTATGAAACTTCCCATCCCTCCAATCACCGCCATGGCCAGAACGAGGAACATCTGTCCCAAAGAAGGAATGTCTGGTGTGATCAGCATAAGGTAATGGCCATAGAGCCCTCCTGCTAACCCGGCCATGGCACTCGAAATGGTAAAGGCAAGGATTCGAACTCGGACCGTATGGATTCCAGAAGATGAGGCGGCTAATTCGTCATTGAGCACCGCCCTGAAGGTCAACCCCATTTCTGAATGGATAATCCAATAAATAACGATGAGAACAAAAATGGTGACAACTAAAAAAAGATAATAATAACTTGCCTTCGAATATTCGGTGAAAAAACCTGGAACCTGGAGCCCCATTGTCCCACGCGTCAATTTATCTTCATTGGTAATAATGATCCTTAGGATTTCCGAAAAACCTAAAGTGGTTAAAGAGAGGTAGATGCCGCCCATTCGTATACAGAGATAACCTAATCCCAATCCAAGCAAAGCGGCTACTCCCATCCCGATTAAAATACCCAACCATGGAGAGACTCCAAGATAAACGGCCAGCATCCCTGAAACGTAGGCTCCTATCCCTGAAAAGGCGGCATGGGCAAAAGAAATCTGGCCTGTGAAGCCTGCGATCAGGTTCCAGGAAGAGGCCATCATCACATAGAAGAGGCTGATGATCATCACATGAAGCCAATATTGTGATAGAAAAAAAGGAGGAAAAATGGCCAGGATGATAAACGGTATTGAAATCCAGAATTTCTTTGAACGCATTATCTCCGTTTAACCTTTCAATGAATTAGTTTCATTAGTTTAAGGTTTGAGGATCGCTTCGCTTCAGGGTTAAGGCAAAATCTTTTGCCTCCAACCTCTAACCTCCCCCTCCAGCATTTTTTAGGTTTTCTGCCCAAAGAGCCCCCAGGGCTTGAAAACAAGAACGAGAATCAGAATGATAAATCCGAAAATACCTCGGTACATTGTCGAAATATAAGCAGCCCCCAGGTTCTCGATGATCCCCAGAACCAGCCCTCCCAAAACACACCCTTTAAGCGATCCCATGCCGCCGAGAACGACCACGACAAAAGCAGTGAGGCTGATCGCAGAACTTCCTGTGGGCGTCACCGGAAAGATAGGAGCAATGATCACTCCGGCTGCACCAGCCAGAGCCGCCCCCAGCCCGAACGAGAGCATGTTGATCCGGAAATGATCCACCCCTACCAGGGAGGACATCCCCCTGTCCTGTGAAACTGCCCGGATGGCCTTTCCGAACCACGTTCTCTTGATTAAATAAAAGATGAAAAGAAGGATACCGATAGAGATTAAGAAAGAAAGGAGTCGCTGGTTCCCGTAATGAAAGAGGCCAAAGATATTCGTTGCTCCGCTCACAAGGTTGGGCGGCTTATTGGGATAGGGACCGAAGATCAGGAGGGCAGCATTCTGCAGGACGATGGAAAGAACAAAGGTGATGATCAGGGAATACATCTCATCGCCGTAAGTGGGTCGGATCAGGGTTCGCTCCAATCCAATCCCTATCAGGAAGATGAAGAGGATGGAGATCGGCATGGCCAGAAGAGGAGGGACTCCAAGGGAAACACTTAAATGGTAGCTGAAATAACCTGCAAAGACATAGAGCTCCCCATGGGCAAAGTTGACCACCCTCATGATGCCAACAATCAGAGAAACACCAATGGCGGAGATAGCGTTAATCACTCCGATGACAACGCCATTGGTGAGATACATCAGGAATTCAGACATTTTCTTCCTTCTGGTTTTAGAGATCAGGGGTTAGGGGTTAGTTAAAATTCAAACCCCAGCCCCCAATCCCTAATCGCTAATCCCTGATTTATTTCCCTTTCTTCAAAGCTCCTGTGGCTGCCTCTTTCGGATAGACCACCACCTGTTTCTGATCCTGCCACTGAACGACGAGCATGGGAGGCATCCACTGATGGTATTCATAGCTGCCCTGTTTCAATCCGAATTTGACCACGCCGGTTGTGACTTCAAGGCTGGTCTTCTCCAGGGCTGAGACGATTGCCTCATTGTCTGTTGATTTTGCCCGGTTGATGGCATCGGCAGCAATCAGAATAACATTGTAAATCGAACGGGTCTTATAATCAGAGGGGTCTTTCCCATATTTCTTCTTATAATCGTCCCAGAACTTCTGGCTGGTCGGTGTCAGGTGAACCTTCTCATGCATGCTCGACATGAAGAGCTCCAGTTCGCCTGCCTTCCCCACATTCTTCCAGAAGCTATCCCACAGGCTGGGCGGCCCTGCCCCATCGAGGATGAGACATTTTGGGCTGAGCCCGACCTCATTGGCCTGTGCCACAAAGAAATGGAGGCCGGTCCCGTAGATATAAGCGAGGACGATGTCAGGATTCTCCCCCTTGATCTTGGTCAGCTCCGTGTAAAAATCTTTGTTCTCCCGCTCCACTTTTAAGGTGGTAAAAGGGATGCCGAAATTTTTGAGATCCATCTCGGTCCGTTCGGCAATCCCCACTCCCCAGTCAGAATTCTCTCTGACGATAGCCACCTTTTTGAACCCATTCTCCTTCACAAAGGGAGCGATATAGAAATCGACCACACCGCTATTGGCAGGTCCTGCACGGAAGACCCATTTGTAATTCTTCTTCGTGATGTCATCGTGCCATGCCTCGCAGATGATGAAGGGCGCTTTATAACGATTCGCCACCTCGATCTCTGCCAGGGCTGATGAAGAATGGCTTTCGCCAACCACGATGGGAACCTTATCACGGGTCACCAGTTTCTCAAATCCAGAGGCAGCCTTCTCCGGAACACCTCCCGTATCCTCAAAGATAACCTCAAGGTTCTTGCCGAGGACACCCCCTTTTGCATTGAGGTGGTCCAGAGCAATGGCAATCCCTTCTTCGAAGGCTTTCCCTGTGGCAGCCGCAGGCCCTGTCCTTGGGCCGACCACACCTATCTTAATCGTATCCGCAGCCCAGACCCATGATCCCATTGCCAACATTGTCATCAACATCAATAAAAGAACGAATCGTTTCATCTCCATACCTCCTTTTAAAGATTAATTTCAAATTGGTAATTAAAAATTTTCCGTTGATTTTATTCTCTCCCACCTCCTTTTTTGAGATTCTTGAAAAATTTGAAAAAGTTACTCTGAGTGCGAATTAAGATTTCTTCGGTAACCATTCTTAGAGAAGCAAAACACCTGCACATTAAATGTCTGACCCCGAAGAGCGAGTTTTAATTTGCAGTGAAGCGATCTTTAGATACGATAGTTCTCCTCAATGATGCCCCCCTCATCTCTGCCTCCTGGGAGGCACGCTCAAGGGTAATGAGGATCGGTGTCCTACTATTTTTCCGTCTGAGAAAAAGTCTTCTTAAGGATCTCGATGATCTCGTCGATCTGGTTCTCCTCGACGATCAGAGGAGGGCCTACCATCACCATGTCGCCATTGATCCCGTCCACAAAGCCTGTTCCGGGGTAGAGGACGAGACCGTTCTCAAAGGCTGAATCGATTACCCTCTCCGTAAATCTTTCCGTTCTTGGGAAAGGTTCTTTCGTCTTCTGGTCTCTGATAAATTCGATGGCGGTCATTAATCCCTTGCCCCTCACATCGCCCACAAAAGGGAAGGCCTTCAACTCCTCCAACCTCTTTAAGAGATAATCTCCGTTCCGGTGACATTGCTCGATCAGTCTTCTCTCCTCAATGAACCGGAGCACGGCCAGGCCCACTGCGCATCCAACCGGATGGTGAGAAAAGGTGTGGCCATGGACAAATCCCCCTGTCCTCTCCTTCAACCGCTCTATGAATTCACCTCTTGTGATCATCGCTGAGAGAGGGAAATAGCCACTGCTCATCCCTTTTCCCAAGACCATGATGTCCGGGGTAACCCCCCAATGCTCAACCGCAAACCATCTCCCTGTCCTGCCCATGCCGGTCATCACCTCATCATCGATCAGGAGGATTCCAAAACGGTCGCATATCTTCCTGATCAAAGAGAGATATCCATCCGGAGGGACAAGGGCTCCGATCGTCGCACCTCCGACGGGTTCGAGGATAACCGCTGAGATCGTCTCCGGCCCCTCCATCCGGATCACATGTTCAAGGGCCTTTGCGCATTCGAGTTCACACTGGGGATAGGAAAGGTTAAAGGGGCACCGGTAACAGTAAGGCGGCGAAAAATGTGGGAAGTCGATCAGAAGGGGAAGATAAGGCTTTCTCATCCCGATGCGGCCGGTCAGGGAGAGTGCTCCGAGGGTGTTTCCATGATAGCTGTGCCAGCGGGCAATGACACGCCACCTCTGGGCATGGCCTGATTCCAAAAAATATTGTCTTGCAAATTTGATGGCCGCCTCAATCGATTCGGAGCCTCCGGAGAGAAAGTAGATCTTCTCCAGTCCATCCGGCAGAATCTTTCCGAGCGCCTCAGCATACTCCTCAATCGAACCTGTGGTGAATTGGGTCCCGTGGACATAACCCACCTGGCCCATTTGCTCCATCATTCTCTGGAGGATCTCTTTCTGGCCGTGTCCGATATTGACGACCAGTGCGCCGCCGGAGCCATCGATATATCGCTTTCCCTTCTCATCATAGAGATAGATTCCATCTCCATGGGTGGCCAGAGGATAGACCCGCCCTAATTTTCGATAAAAGACATGTCCTTTGGGATAGGCGTACTCCATTTAAAAACCTCCATGGCCAATTCTCAATGGTCAATGAGCAATGATCATTGACCATCGGCCATTGAATGGATCGACTGATGGTTACTTTTCTAACTTTTCTCTGTCCTCTTTTCAAGAAAAAAATTTAGAGGGACCTAATGCCTCAATTATCCGGAGGGCTATGGGTAGGGGAGGCTTCAGCCTCCCCTTTAAAGGGCGACTAAAGTCGCCCCTACCCCGTTTAAGTGAGAAGGCATTACAGAGGGACAGGATAAATTCAAGAAAAAGGAAAGAGTTGTCGAATCAATCGTCAGGATTGTCGAAATTCATTCCTTTTTAAAAAAGTTATCCGCATCCGTCGTCTGTTTCCGGAAGCTATTATTTTTTTCTAACTCATTAATGATGGTCTCGTAAAAAGTCCTGATTTGTCACCCTGAACTTGTTTCAGGGTCTCGTAAGTCCTTGATTTTGTTAGATGCTGAACCGAGTTCAGCATAACATTTTCTCTCTTTTTGGACTTTTTACGAATTCATCTTTAATAAAAAATAAGCGCCAACGCTAATGATAAATGTAAAAATCTAAATGACCTCAATGGATTGGCACGGTCGTTGCTATTAAGAAAATAAAAATCCAAAAGAAAGGAGGTGAATCGAATGAAAAAGAGTCTGATCGCACTGAGTTTAGTGGTCATGATGGTTTTAGGAGCCATTTCTGCTTTTGCTTATGGCCCGGGTTATGGCCCTCGCGGAAAAGGCGGCCCTTGCTGGGAATCTTCGGAAACCGGCAAGGCGTCTGCTTTAACGCCTGAACAGAGGACGAAGTTTCAGGAATTGCGCCAGAAGTTTATCGATGAAACAGCAAAGCTCAGAGGAGCTCTTCTGACCAAGAAACTGGAACTCCAATCCCTCTGGACCAATCCAAAGGCTGAAGCCAAGGCCATTGTGGATAAAGAGAAAGAGTTAAGAGATCTCCAAAACCAGATGAGGGATAAGGGTTTGCAGTTCAAATTGGAAGCCCGGCAGTTCCTCACACCTGAACAGATCGCCGGGTTCGGGCCAGGATGCGGAATGGGTCCTGGTTCCGGCCAGGGGCAGATGAGGGGCCGTGGCATGGGGCATGGAATGGGACCTGGGCAGGGACCATGTTTTTAACCCTTGTCCAAGGCCAGGTTTAAAAAGGGGAAGGCATCGGCCTTCCCCTTTTATTTTTGACCCATTCGACTTCGTCTAAGCCCCCTCAGGACAGGGAAGAAGGCAATGCTCAGGGTCAAACCTGAGCCCTCGGCCTGAGCTTGAGCCGATGGAAAGTCAAGGTTTCAGGCCGGGGAGTCGTAGGTTTGACATTTTAAATCCATTCCGATATGTTTAAAATAGAATAGGATGGAACACCAGTTCCCGCCAGGAGCGGGACTTTCAAAGTTTTAGAATGCGGTCTTTCATATTTTATCGTATGGAAATGAAGAAAGTAAACAGAACTCAGCCATCCTTTTGGAGTCATCTGAATAATCAGACAAAAGGTTTCCGCTCTAAAACTTTCTCAGTCTCCCTGACCGATGTTCCATGGGGACGATTTTACAAGGCGCTAACGTGTTACAAAATAACCGTTTTATCCCTCATTCTCATCTTTCTGTTCCCGATCTCATCTTACTCTCAATCGATGGGAATGAGACCGTGGAAGAAAGATGCCCGGTGCTGGAGGGCATCGGAACTCAATCTCTCTTCGGAACAGGCAAAAGGTCTCGACCTCCTTCAGCAAACCTACCTCAGGGAGACACAACTCCTCCGGGCTCAACTCGTCACCAAACGACTTGAGTTCCGGGAACTTCTCACCAATCACGCCATCAAAACGGAATTCATCCGGATCAAATATCTCGAAGTGGTTGAAACTCAGTCCAAAATGGAGGAAAAGGCCATTGAATACCTGGTAAAGATCCGGAGCCTCCTCACACAGGAACAGCTCAAATTCTGGTGCCCGGAGCAGGAGTTTCCTCTTTTCCAGCGAATGATGCCCGGTCACAGCCCCATGGGGCCGATGAACCCCAGGAAAACCTTATCCCCGGAAGAATAGGAAGGGAAGCGGATTGTTCGGGAATAGAAAGAGGATAAGCAGAAGTTTTTCACCCGTCTACCTTGCGATTTTCTCCGGGATCATTCTCGTCATTCTGATCATCAACGGCCTTTTAGAAATCAACCGGACTCAAAAGGGATTCTATCTCCTGCTGGAAAGGGAAGCGACCGTCCTCATCCAGCACTTCGAAAAGAATATTCAGGAGACCCTCGGCTCCCTTCAATCCTCCCAGCACTTCTTCGGCATGGAAGAATCGATTGCTGAATATCTCCTCGAAGCCCTTCACAGGTTGGACCAAATCGATGGAGAAAAACCTCTCAGCCCCTCCGACCTCCAGTCGCTCATCCATCAATATTCCGTTACCTCGATCGAACTCTACGATTCGAAGGGAAATCTTCTTCGGGCCTGGCCCACACCCTCTTCCATTCATAAAAAGTCCTTTCTGCGGGATATTATTGAGAAGAAACATTCGGTCGTCATCGATCTCTTTGAGAGACCTCTGACCGAAGGAGACCTCTTCATGATCGCCATCGAGAGGAAGAGCGCTCCGGGAATCATCGCCCTTCAACTCAACGGAGGACAGATGAAACGGCTTCTCCGCCAATTTTCGGTTCAGAAGGCCATCTCGGATCTGGGGCTCAGGGAGGGCATCCTCTTTGTCTCTGTTCAGGATGCGAATCTTCTTACCCTCGCCCATACAGACACCTCTCTGATTGGAAAAAAGGCAGAAGACCCCTTTATTAAAAGCGGTCTTCAAAGCAAGAAACCACTTTCACGCCTCTACCGGCCCGCAAAAGGGGAGGAAGTTTTTGAGGTCGTCAAATCTTTCGCGATGAAGGATCAACCGGCAGGACTGATCCGCATCGGGTACTCCTCCGGAGAGATCCGTCCCCTTCTCAGCGAGATCAAAAAGAGCGTGGCCCTTTCGGTCTTCTTCTTCCTCATCCTTGGGGTCTCCGCCACCACGCTGATATGGGTGAATCAGGACCGGCATCTCCGGAAGATGGAGGAAATGGAGGACCGGATCCAGTTGGCGGAGAGGCTCTCATCCCTCGGCCATCTTGCCGCAGGCGTGGCCCATGAGATTCGCAACCCTCTCAATGCAATGGGCATGGGCCTCCAGAGGCTCAGGAGGGAATTTCTTCCCCAGGAGGAATCGAAGAGGGAAGAGTACCTCTCCTTTGCGGATCTCATCCTTAAAGAGGTCCGGAGGGTCAATGAGATCATCGAACAGTTTTTAACGCTCTCCCGGCCCTTTGAACTCAGACTGAGAGATGGTTCTCCCGGAGATCTTCTCAAAAATCTGGCCGCCCTCTTTCAGGAGGAGGCAAATTCCCAGGGGATCATTCTCCAGCCGGATGTGGAGTCCGGTCTTCCTCCCATCAGGATGGATGAGGAGAAGTTGACACAGGCATTTATCAATATTATGAAGAATGGTATGCAGGCCATGGAAAAAGGCGGAACCCTACGGATCGAAACCCATTCCTTTAAGGACCGAGTGGAGGTGACCTTTTCGGATTCGGGCTCCGGTATTCCGGCAGACCAGATGGAAAAGATCTTCAATTATTACTACACGACGAAGGAGAGGGGGGTCGGGTTGGGGCTTCCCATTGCTCATCGGATTATTGAAGCCCATGGGGGTCAGTTGAAAATAGAGAGCAAGGTCGGAGCAGGAACGAAGGTGACGGTGACGCTACCTATTAAAGAGAGAGTGATCAGTGACCAGTAAACAGTGGCCAGTAAACAGAAAACATGGAAGTTCGCAGTCAAGGAAGAAATCAAATTTTCGATTGTCAAATCATATTTTAAATTGCGAATTGGAAATCAAAAATCTAAAACTTAGTCACTTTAGCTTACTTTAGTTCACTTTAGGCACTTATAACTTTAGGCACTTTAGAAATGGAAAAACCCAGGATACTCATTGGTGAAGATGAAAAGGCCCAGAGGGAACTGCTCGAAGGGTTTCTGAAAAAAGAGGGTTTCTCTGTGGAAGCGGCATCCAATGGCAGACAGGCCATTGAGAAGATTGAGGGAGGTTTTTTTGACATCGCCTTCCTCGACTATAAGATGCCCGAACTCGATGGCCTCCAGACCCTTCGTGAAATCAGAAAACGCTTCCCGGACCTTCCGGTGGTGATGATGACCGCTTATGGGACGGTTGAAACAGCGGTGGCATCCATGAAAGAGGGCGCTCTCGACTACCTGACCAAACCGATCGATTTGGACGAACTCCTTCTCATCATCCAGAAAGTTCTGGAACGGTCCACCCTGATCAGAGAGAACAGGGATCTCAAGGTCCGGCTTCAGGAGCGATATACCTTCCAGAATATTATCTATGGCAGTCCTAAAATGGAGGAGGTGATGGGGATGGTTGCCCGCGTGGCTCCCAGCCAGGCCACGGTCCTCATCAGGGGTGAGAGCGGGACAGGAAAGGAGTTGATCGCCAATGCAATCCACTATGCCAGCGCCCGCTCTGAAAAACCTTTCGTCAAGGTGAGCTGTTCCGCCATCCCCGAGACACTCCTCGAAAGTGAACTCTTCGGCCACGAGAAGGGAGCTTTCACCGGAGCCATACAGAAAAGGATCGGCCGGTTTGAAGAGGCAGACGGGGGCACCCTCTTTCTTGACGAGATCGGAGATCTCTCAGCCTCCACCCAGGTCAAACTTTTACGGATATTGCAGGAAAGGGAATTCCAGAGACTTGGATCGAACCTCAACCTCAAGACCGATGTGAGGGTCATCACCGCCACCCATCGGAATCTTGAAGAGGCGATGAGGAAGGGCCTTTTCAGAGAGGACCTCTACTACCGGCTCAATGTGATCTCCATTCACCTTTCGCCCTTGAGGGAGAGAAAGGAGGACATCTCTCTTCTGATCGACCATTTTTTAAAGAAATATTCGGAGCTCAATCAAAAAAAGATTCAGGATCTTTCCAAAGAGGCGCGAACGCTTCTCTCACGCCATCCTTATCCTGGAAATGTGAGGGAGCTGGAGAACCTTATCGAGCGGGCGGTTATCCTCTGCCGTGGGGAGGTCATCACCACGCAGGACCTTCCCTTCCACTTGCAGGAGGGGGCGCCCGAAAAGCAGTGGGAGATTTCCGGAAAAACGAAAACCCTTCCGGATTCTCTGGAGGAGATCGAGCGGGATCTGATTGTCAAGGCCCTCCATCAGCATCAGGGCGTTCAGACCAGAGCCGCTGAGAGCCTCGGCATCAGCGAGAGGGTCCTCCGCTACAAGATGAAGAAATATGGGATTCGACAGTAACAATAATAGTTCGGAGTTTAAAGTTCGGAGTTCGGAGATTTGAAATGACCTACACCCGTTACCGTTTCCAGTTCGGATATGGGTTCCCATCCGTCATTAAAAAACTGATGATCGTGATGGGAGCTGTCTTTCTCCTCCAGATGGTGGTGAACCACTGGATTAATTTCTACCTGGGGCTCGTCCCCGTCCTGGTCTGGAAGAGATACTTTCTCTGGCAGCTCTTCACATACATCTTCCTTCACGGAGGAATCACCCATATCCTCTTCAATCTTCTGGCCCTCTGGATGTTCGGGGGGGAATTGGAAAATTATTGGGGGTCGAGGAAGTTCTTATTCTACTTCTTCTTCTGCGGAATCGGCGCCGGCTTCTGCACAGTCCTCTTCACCCCCTATCAAATGATTCCTGTCATCGGAGCCTCCGGAGCCATCTACGGAATCCTATTGGCCTTTGGCTGGCTCTTCCCCAACCGTCCCATCTACATCTATTTCCTCTTTCCCATTCCCGCCAAATATATGGTCATCCTCTATGGCCTCATCGAACTCTTCGCTTCCATGGAAGGGACAGGAGGAGGCATCGCCCACCTCACCCACCTCGGCGGTCTTCTCTTCGGACTCCTCTATATGTCCTATCCTCTGGTCCGGCAGAAAATTCGTCGTGAATACTATAGAAGGAAGTGGTCTCAAAAAGGCCCGAGTAATCGGGACTATTACCATTAAATGCTTTTCAAATTCCCCCCTCACCCCATCCCTCTCCCCGATGGGGAGAGGGGAAGGGTGAGGGGATGATCTTCATCGGGACGAGCGGCTATAACTATCCCCACTGGTGGAATGGGGTCTTCTATCCCTCTGATCTCCCCCAGAGGAAGTGGCTCGAATTTTACGCCGGATATTTTGAAACCGTGGAACTCAATGTCACCTTCTATCGCCTGCCGAAGAAGGAGGTCTTCGAGGGGTGGTATAAACGAACGCCGAAAGGTTTTTCCTTTGCCGTCAAAGGAAGCCGGTTCATCACCCATATGAAACGGCTGAAGGACTGCAGGGAACCCCTCTCCCTCCTTTTAGAGCATGCCTCCCCATTAAAAGAGAAGATGGGAGTCATGCTCTGGCAACTTCCGCCCCGATTCCATTTCGAGAAGGAGAGGCTGGAGGAATTCTGTGTCCTCCTTTCCACCCTTCCCCGTTCCAAATCCCTTCGCCACGCCTTTGAGTTCAGGGACGAATCCTGGTTCTGCCAGGATGCCTTCGGGATACTCGAAGAATTCCAGTTCGGGTTCTGCATCGCCCATGGTTCCGGCCTTCCTTCTATCGAAAGGGTCACGGCTGACTTCATCTACCTTCGCCTCCATGGAGGAGAGGTCCTCTATGGCTCTGACTATTCGGATAAGGAATTAAAGGAATGGGCGGAAAAGATCGAAGGATGGAGGAAGAAGGGAAGAGATGTTTTTGTCTACTTTAATAACGATGCCTATGGCTTCGCCATCAAAAACGGACTCACCCTGAAGAAGCTGGTCTCCGGCAACCGGTTCGGCTGAAAGACCCTCAGTTCTTTGCAGGGGAATTCAGGTACAGATCCTTTGCCAATCTTTTCCCGGTTACGGTCTTGAAAACCTTATCTATTAACGGTTCAAGCTTCTCTCTGTCTTTTAAAAACCCGTTCTCCTCGATATTGACCAGCCAGTCCGCTTCATAAAGGATCTGAAAGTTCAATGTCTCCTCTTCCCTCGGGTGGTGATGATGGCCGATGATGTCGCAGACCTCCTCGATCATTTCACCCCGGAGTCCAAGCCTTTTTAACATCTCTTTGGCAATGGGAGGCCCCTCCAGTTCCTGAAACTCTTCTGAGGAACTTCCATGCTTCTTTTCCGCCTCATGGATACCGATGTCATGCAAAAAAGCGCTCCCTAAAACAACCAGGGGATTCCCCCCTTCACCCTTGACCATCTCCTCTGCAAAGCGGGCCACTTTTTGAGCGTGGAGGATCCGTTTTAAATCCTTGCCAAAATATCGCTTCATCGTCTGTGAAAATTTCTCCTTGAAACGGCCCCTTTCGAGCTCTTGCCTCAGTTCCTCAAATTCCGGTGGAATGACGACGAGACATTGGTCGCCATACTCACACCACTGGGCGCAACCAAAATCGAGTCGGGGATTGACGATCTCCTGGCCGCAACGGCACTTCCTCTTCACATCGTCTTTGAAGAATTCAACAACCCAGCCGCACTTGAGACATTGAATTTCAAACACATCCTCTGGCTTCCAGAACCTCGAATCCTGCCCCGGACATTTCATGGCGATCTCCTCCTCGAATTACAAATTATTAAGGGCCCCAAATTTGATGGACTCGTAAAAAGCCGTCATTCCGGTGGAAACCGGAGTCCAGAGAATTTCTAACCCTTTGAAAAGACTGGATTCCGGCTTTCGCCGGAATGACGATCATTAGCGTTTTTCGACTTTTTACGACTTCATCAAATTTGAATTGACATGGATTAGAAAATCTCCCCTCCCCCCTCTTTGCTAAAGAGGGGAATTATTCCTCCCTTTGATATCTTTTCCCTGCCGGAAGCAGGCAAAGGGAGGTTGGGAGGGATTTTATAAAGATGATTTCAAACCGCCAAATTGTTAAGACTTTTGTAGTTCATCTTTTTAGGCTCATGTTAAAACCAATTAAGCGGGGCCATTCAGGTAGAGTTCCTCTGCCAGCTTCTTCCCGGTCACGGTTTTAAAAACCCTGGCGATCAGCTTCTCAAGTCTTTCTCGATCGCCCGCCATCCCCTCTTCTTCGATATTGACCAGCCAGTCTGCCTCATAAAGGATCTGAAAGTTCAATGTCTCCTCTTCTCTCGGATGGTGATGATGGCCGATGATGTCGCAGATCTCCTCAACGATCTCTTTTTCGATATCCAACCTGTTCAGAATCTCCCGCGCAACAGGAGGTCCCTCCTTCTCCTGGTAGTGGCCTGAGGTGTTCTGGTACTTTTTCTCGGCCTCATGGATCCCGATATCATGGAGAAAAGCCGCTCCCAAGACGACCAGGGGGTTCCCGCCTTCGATCTTTAAAATCTGTTCCGCATGGCGGGCCACTTTCAGCGCGTGACTTACCCGCTTAAAATCGGTCCCGAAATATTTCTTCATCTCGAGTCCTATTCTCTCCCTCACCGAGTCCCGCAACTCCTGTTTCTGCTTGGTTTTCACCTCTTCGGGAACCTCTCCGACACATTGTTCGGCATACGGACACCACTCCGCACAGGCAAAATCGATCTTAGGATTAACGATGATATGGCCACAGCGGCACTTTCTTTTCACCTCGTCCTTGAAGAATTCGACCCTTTTCCCGCATTTGGGACATTCGATATCAAAGATGTCTCCTGGTTTCCAGAATTTCGTATCCGTCCCTGGGCATTTCATCTTTATTCTCTCCTTTAGCCCGTTAGAAATAATGCTCCGCTACTCCCTCCGGGCCAGAGGCCCTATGGGCCGGCGGCTGCAGTCCCGCCTGTGGCGGGATGACATTTTAGAATTATCCGGCGGGGTTTAATGCCCCCACTCGGTTTCGAGTCGCAACGACTGGAATTTCTAATGGGGTTTAGCCATACATTAACACTCTTGCCCTTCCCCTTCCTTGACTTAGATCAAATCCGCCTCCCCGAACAGGAGTGAAGCTCCCCGCCCACAGGGCGGGGCTTCACGGATAGCCGAGGCTTTCCAGCCTCGGCGAAAATGCAGTGCAGGACAAGAATGTCCTGCCTATCGAATCTTAAAACCGCTGCATTCATCCCCGCCCACAGGGCGGGGCATTCTGCAGCATTTTCGTGAACGACAAAAATGAAC